>NZ_LZKC01000158.1:0-16722 GCF_001672685.1 Mycobacterium sp. E2462 | reverse complement strand
CGCACCCCCACCGCCCGCGCCCGCGTGCGCCGGCCTGCAGGCGGCCATCGACGCGGCGACGGGCGGGCCCATCACCTTCGGCAACGACGGCGCCGGGCTGACCCCGGCCGACGACCGGGGTCTCACCCAGGTGGCGACCGAGCTGAGGGCCTGTCCGAGCGCCCACGTGAGCATCACCGGCTACACCGACAACTGGGGCAGCGACCGCGTCAACCTGCCGTTGAGCGGGCAGCGGGCGCAGGCCGTCGCGACTTTCCTTACTGCGCAAGGAGTTTCGGGCGGCCAGTTGACGGTGAAGGGGCTTGGCTCGGCCAACCCCGTCGCCGGCAACGACACCCCCGGCGGCCGCGCCAAGAATCGCCGCGTCGAGATCGTGGTCGGCTGACCGATGGCATTCCTCGTCCAATGGCTGTGGTGTCTGATGGCCTTCCTCGCCGGGTCAGCGGTGGCCTACCTGATCGGCGCCCGGTGGCGGCGGCGATGACCGTCGACTGGTGGCTCGTCGGCCTGTCTTTCGCGCTGGGGCTGGTGCTGACCTCGGCGCTGTTGTTCGGGGGGCGCGCGGCGCCCGACGACGAGCGGCCCACCACGAAGATCCCGGCCGCGGACGCCCCGACGGTGAAGTTGCCGGGCGGCCGGTCGCGGTGGCGACGGCGGCGCCGCGGCTAGCTGGGGCCGGGCAGGCGCAGGGCCAGCCGCACCCCGCCCAGCGGGCTGTCCTCCAACGACGCTGTCCCGCCGTGCAAGTGGGCCTGCTGCGCCACCAGCGCCAGGCCCAGGCCGGACCCCGAGTGCGACGCCGTCGACCCCCGGGAGAACCGCTCGAAGACGACGTCGCGCTCGCCCTCGGGCACGCCCGCGCCATTGTCGTCCACGGCGATCTCCACCCCGGCGCGCGAACTGACCGCCGACAGCTGCACCCGGGTCGCGCCGCCGTGCTTGACGGCGTTGGCGATGGCGTTGTCGACGGCCAGGCGCAGCCCCGCGGGCATGCCGACGATGATGCAGGTCGGCGACGGCGCCAGCGACACGTCGAGGTTGGGATAGATCCGCATCGCGTCGTGGGCGGCCCGGTCGAGCAGTTCGGTGATGTCGACGGGCACGTGGTCGTCCGACGTGGACAACTCGCCCTGGGCCAGGCGTTCGAGCGCGCTCAACGTGGCCTCGATGCGCGACTGGGTGCGGACGACGTCGCCGAGCACTTCCTTGCGCTGGTCGTCGGACATGTCCAGGGTGGAGAGCACCTCGAGGTTGGTGCGCATGGCGGTCAGCGGCGTCCGCAACTCGTGCGAGGACACCGCGGCGAAGTCGCGGGCCGAGGCGAGCGCCTCCCGCGTCCGGTCCTGCTCCTTCCAAATCCGTTGCAGCATGCCGCGCATGGCCTCGGCGATCTCCACGGCCTCGCTGGCGCCGCGGACCGCGACCTGCGGCCGCTCGTCGGCGTCGATCGAACGGGCCTGCTGCGCCAGCTGTTTGAACGGCCGGACCGCGAAAGCCGCGAGCAGCCAAGCGAATACGGCCGCCGCGCCGATCGACAGCGCGCAGATGAGGATGACGCGGCGATGCAGGTTGTTGGTCTGCGCGATGGTGTCGTCATACGTCGCGCCGACCTCCACCCACGTCGGCTGCGGCGTGCGGACCTGCAGGGTCCGCACCCGGTACCGCACCCCGTTGACGTAGGTGTCGGCGTAACCCTCACCCAGCGGAGGCAGCGTGACGTCCGAGTTCGACTTGACCTGCCCGTCGCGGCGCACGGTGATCACGGCGTTCTGATCGTTCGGGGACCGCGGAATTTCGCTCAACCCGCGCGGCAGGAAGGGGATGGCGAAGCCGGCGGCCTCGTCGAGGCGCCGGTCGAGGCGCTCCTTCCACGCGCTGGTGATGCCGAACCAGACGACCGCGCCCGCGATCACGACCACGATCGCGGTGCCGATGGCCGTGGCGACCGCCACCCGTGCGCGCAGCGAGGGCGTGCGGGTCGCGATCCGGGACAACACGGTCATGGCACTCCGGTTTACTGCATGCGCAGCACGAATCCCACTCCGCGCACGGTGTGCAGCAGCCGGGGTCCGCCGTTGGCCTCCAGCTTGCGGCGCAGGTAACCGATGAAGACGTCGACGACGTTGGTGTCGGCGGCGAAGTCGTAGCCCCACACCAGCTCGAGCAGCTGCGCGCGGGACAGCACGGCGGTCTTGTGCTCGGCCAGCACCGCCAGCAGGTCGAACTCCCGCTTGGTCAGGTCGACGTCGACGCCGTTGACGCGGGCCCGCCGGCCGGGGATGTCGACCTCCAGCGGCCCCACCGTGATGGTCTCCGATGACGACGTCGCGGTGGCCCCGCGGCGGCGCAGCAGCGCCTTGACCCGCGCCACCAGCTCCGCCAGCACGAAGGGTTTGACCAGGTAGTCGTCGGCGCCGGCCTCCAGGCCCGCGACCCGGTCGTCGACCGAGCTGCGGGCCGACAGCACGCAGACCGGCACGTCGTTGTCCATGGCGCGCAGCGCCGTGACCACGCTGACGCCGTCCAGGACGGGCATGTTGATGTCGAGCACGATCGCGTCGGGCCGCGTCTCGGTGGCGCTGCGCAGCGCCTCGGCGCCGTCGACCGCCGTCGACACCTCGAATCCGGACAGTCGCAGGCCGCGTTCCAGCGACGCGAGCACGTCGGAGTCGTCGTCGACGACCAAGACCCGCGGTGAGCCGCCTTGAGTGTCCATGCCGTCCATTTTGCAGGATCGCCGCCTGCGGCTGTGGGAGGCGCGAGCCTCGCGCCGCCCGGCGCGCCAGGTGTCAGGGCAGGCCGATGCGCCGGTAGCGCTGCAGCCGGGCCGCCAACCGCTCGGCGGCGGGCTGCTCACGCAGCGCCCGCACCTCCGCGGCGATCGCGCGGGACAGCCGCAGCGAGAACTCGGTCGGCTCGTCGGCGGCGTCGGGACGCTCGGCGACGACGGCGTCGACGATGCCCGACGCCAGCAAATCCGCCGATCGGATGCCTTGGGCCGCAGCGAGTTCCGCGGCGTGCGCAGTGTCTCGGAACACGATCGCGCTGGCGCCCTCGGGGGGCAGCGGGGCCAGCCAGCCGTGCAACGCGGCCAGCACCCGGTCCGCGGGCACCATCGCCAGCGCCGGCCCGCCGCTGCCCTGGCCGAGCAGCACCGACACGGTGGGCGTGTCCAGGGTCACCAGTTCGGCCACGCACTGGGCGATCTGGCCGGCGAGCCCACCCTGCTCCGCCTCGGCCGACAGCGCCGGCCCGGCGGTGTCGATCACCAGGACCAGCGGCAGGCGCAACTCGGCCGCCAGCGCCATCCCGCGGCGGGCCTCGCGCAGCGAGGCGGGCCCGATGACGCCGCCCGTCACGCGCTGCTGCCCCAGCACCACCGCAGGCTGCCCGGCGAACCGCGCCAGCGCGAGCAGCGTCGTCGCGGCCTCGCCGTGCCCGGTGCCCGACAGCAGCACCCGGTCGGTGGTGCCGTGGCGCAACACCAGCGCGACCCCCGGCCGGTCGGGCCGGCGCGACGCGATCACGGAGTCCCACGCGGGGACGTCGGGCGTCGGCTCGGCCGGCGGCGACGCCGGGAGTGGGCCGGGCGCGTCGGTGATCACCCGCAGCGCGCGGTCCAGCGTGCGGCGCAGCTCGTCCAGGGCGATCACCCCGTCGATCACCCCGTGCCGATGCAGGTTCTCGGCGGTCTGGACGCCCTCGGGGAACGGCTCGCCGTAGAGCAGCTGGTACACGCGCGGACCGAGGAAGCCGATCAGCGCGCCGGGCTCGGCGACGGTGACGTGGCCCAGCGAACCCCACGACGCGAACACACCGCCGGTGGTCGGGTTGCGCAGGTACACCAGGTAGGGCAGGTGCGCCTGCTTGTGCAGCCGGACGGCCGCGGCGATCTTGACCATCTGCAGGAACGCGACGGTGCCCTCCTGCATGCGGGTGCCGCCGGAGCTGGGGGAGGCCAGCAGCGGCAGCCGTTCGGCGGTGGCCCGCTGCACCGCGGCCGTGATCCGCTCGGCCGCCGCCACCCCGATCGACCCGCCGAGGAACCGGAACTCGCAGACCACCACGGCCACCCGGCGGCCGAAGACGCGCCCCTCGCCCGTGAGCACCGACTCGTCCAGGCCCGAGGCGGTTCGGGCGTCGGCCAGTTCTCGGGCGTACTCGTCGCTGATGGGTAGCGGCAGGGGTTCGCTGTCCCAGCGGATGAAGGAATTCTCGTCGAGCACCGCGTCGCGCAGTTGAGCGGCCGTGATACGACTCACGGGTCCAGGCTATATAGGGTGGCTGCCATGATCGGTGTGACCCAGGTCGGCGCGGTTTTGACCATCGAGTTGCAGCGCCCCGAGCGCCGCAACGCCCTGAACTCCCAGCTCGTCGAGGAGCTGCGGGAGGCTTTCCAGAAGGCGGACGACGGCTCGGTCCGGGCGATCGTGCTGACCGGGCAGGGCACCGCGTTCTGCGCCGGTGCGGATCTGAGCGGCGACGCCTTCGCCGCCGACTATCCCGACCGGCTCATCGAGTTGCACAAGCTGATGGACGCCACCCTGATCCCACTGATCGGCGCGGTCAACGGCCCCGCCATCGGGGCCGGGCTGCAGCTGGCGATGCGCTGCGACCTGCGCGTCGTGGCGCCGGACGCGTTCTTCCAATTCCCGACGTCGAAATACGGACTGGCGCTGGACAACTGGAGCATCCGGCGGTTGACCTCGTTGGTCGGCCACGGCCGGGCCAGCGCGATGCTGTTGACGGCGGAGAAGTTGACCGCCGAGGCGGCGTTGCAGACCGGGCTGGCCAACCGCATCGGGACGCTCGCCGACGCCCAGGAGTGGGCCACCGAGATCTCCGGCCTCGCGCCGCTGGCCATTCAGCACGCGAAGCGCGTGCTCAACGACGACGGGGCGATGGCCGAGCAATGGCCCGAGCACAAGGAACTCTTCGACAAGGCGTGGGGCAGCCAGGACGTCATCGAGGCCCAGGTCGCCCGCATCGAGAAGCGACCGCCGAACTTCCGGGGGGCCTGACGGTCATGGTGCGGGGGGCGCTGCGGGTGGCCGCCGGAACGGCGTCGTTAGCGGCCGGCGGCTGGGTGGTGCGGGCGCTGCACGGCACACCGGCCGCGCTCGGGGCGCATCCCGCCGCCATCAGGGAGACGGCGAAGCGGTCGCCGAACTTCCGAGACGGCGTGTTCGTCAACCTCGAACCCGCCTCGGGCGCCGCGCTGGACCGCGAACAGCTGCGCCTGATCGCCTGGGAGTTCGTGGGCAACCGCGGTGGCAGCCGCCCGGGCGCACGAATTCCGTTGGCGGCGCCCGGCTTTTTCGACGGCGACGCGGGCCGGCTCGCCGTCAGCTGGTTGGGCCACTCGACGGCGCTGGTGGAGATCGACGGCTACCGGGTGCTGACCGACCCCGTGTGGAGCAACCGCTGCTCGCCGTCGGACGTCGTGGGCCCGCACCGGCTGCATCCGCCGCCGATCCAGCTCGAGGGCCTGCCCGCGGTGGACGCGGTGGTCATCAGCCACGACCATTACGACCACCTCGACATCGACACGGTCCTGGCGTTGGCGCACACCCAGCGCGCCCCCTTCTTCGTGCCGCTGGGTGTCGGCGCGCACCTGCGGGCGTGGGGGATCCCCGAGCACCGCGTCGTCGAGCTCGACTGGCAAGAGAGCGCCCAGGTCGACGACCTCACCGTGGTGTGCGTGCCCGCGCGGCACTTCTCGGGGCGCTTTCTGGACCGCGACGCGACGCTGTGGGCGTCGTGGGCATTCGTGGGGCCCAACCATCGCGCGTACTTCGGCGGCGACACCGGCTACACCGGCAGCTTCGCGCAGGTCGGCGCCGACCACGGTCCGTTCGACCTCACCTTGCTGCCGATCGGCGCCTACAACGCCGCGTGGCCGGACATCCACATGAACCCCGAAGAGGCGGTCCGGGCCCACCTGGACCTCACCGGCACCGGCGGGCTGCTGGTGCCGGTGCACTGGGGCACCTTCCGGCTGGCGCCGCACCCGTGGGCCGAGCCGGTCGAGCGGCTGCTGGCCGCCGCGCAGCCGGCGGGCGTCGAGGTGGCGGTGCCGCTGCCGGGTCAGCGCCTCGACCCCGCCGCGCCGCAACCGCCCGACCCCTGGTGGCGTCTCTAGCTTCGCCCAGCGCGCGGCGTGCACGCGTTAGGGTTCGCCCATGATCACGCGCGCGGTTGCGGCCGCCATCATCGCGACGCTGCTCGCCGTGACCGGCTGCGCGTCCGGCCGGCCGGCGTCGAGTCCGCCGGCCACCTCGTCGGCCACGCCGCCCAACGAGGTCTCCGGCGTCGCCATCCCCGCCGGGCGCATCGACGAAGCCGTCGCCAAGGTCGACGGCCTGGTCGGTGACCTGATGAAAACCAGTGGCATCCCGGGCATGGCCGTCGCGATCGTGCACGGCGGTAAAACCGTGTACGCCAAGGGTTTCGGCTACAAGGACGTGAGCAAAGGGCAGGGCCCGGACAACAAGGTGGACGCCGACACCGTCTTCCAGCTGGCCTCGGTGTCCAAGTCGGTGGGCGCCACGGTGGTGGCCCACGAGGTCAGCGACAACGTCGTCGCCTGGGACACGCCCGTGGTGTCCAAGCTGCCGTGGTTCGCGCTGGGCGATCCCTATGTCACCGCCCACCTGACGGTCGCCGACCTGTACTCGCACCGGTCCGGGCTGCCCGATCACGCCGGCGACAAGCTCGAGGAGCTCGGCTACGACCGTCGCCAGACGCTGGAGCGGCTCAAGGACCTGCCGCTGTCGCCCTTCCGAATCAGCTACGCCTACACCAACTTCGGGGTCACCGGCGCCGCCGAGGCGGTGGCGGCCGCCGCCGGTAAACCGTGGGAAGACCTCTCGGACGAGGTGCTCTACCGACCGCTGGGAATGACGTCGACGAGTTCGCGGTTCGCCGACTTCGCCGCCCGGCCCAACCACGCGGTCAACCACATCAAGCTCGCCGACAAGTGGGAGCCGCGCTTTCAGCGCGATCCCGACGCCCAATCACCGGCGGGCGGTGTCAGCTCGTCCGTCAACGACATGGCCCGCTGGCTGACGATGTTGCTGGGCAACGGGACCTACGACGGCCGGCGGATAGCCTCGCCCGAGGCGTTGCTGCCGGCCACCACGGCCCAGATCGTCTCGGCGCCCGCGGCGACACCGAACGCCCGCTCGGGGTTCTACGGCTACGGGTTCAACGCGTCGGTCAGCTCGTCGGGCCGCACCCAGTACAGCCACTCCGGCGCCTTCGCGTTGGGGGAGGCGACCAACTTCGTCGTGATGCCTTCGGAAGACCTCGCCATCGTCGCACTGACCAACGCCGCCCCCATCGGCGTCCCCGAGACGCTGACCGCGGAATTCCTCGATCTGGTGCAATACGGGCAGATTCAGGAGGACTGGGCCGCGCTCTACCAGAAGGCGATCGGCTGGATGAACAAGCCGGAGGGGTCGCTGGTGGGCAAACGGCCCCCGGCGAACGCCGCGCCGGCCAAGCCGCTGGGCGGTTACGCCGGCGTCTACACCAGCGACTACTGGGGACCCGCCGTGGTGACCGAACACGACGGCGCCCTGCAGCTGGCCCTGGGGCCGAAGAACCGCACGTTCACCTTGACCCATTGGGACGGCGACACCTTCACCTTCCCGATCGCCGACGAAAACGGGCCGCCCGGAACGATTTCCAAGGCCGTCTTCGCCGGTCCCACCCTCAACCTGGAGTATTTCGACTCCGACAAGTTGGGGACCTTCACCCGATGACGCCGGGCCTGACCGACGACGAGGTCGCGCGGCGAGTCGCCGACGGCCAGGCCAACGTCGCTCAGCGGCGCGCCACCCGCGGCGTCGCCGACATCGTCCGGGCCAACGTGTTCACCCGCATCAACGCGCTGCTGGGCGTGCTGCTGCTCATCGTGCTGTCGACGGGGTCCGTGATCAACGGACTCTTCGGGCTGCTCATCGTCGCCAACAGCGTGGTCGGCATGGTCCAGGAGATCCGGGCCAAACAGACGCTGGACAAGCTGGCGATCGTCGGGCAGGCAAAACCGTTGGTGCGCCGGCAGTCCGGCACGCGCACGGTGCCACCCACCGACGTGGTGCTCGACGACGTCATCGAGCTGGGGCCCGGCGACCAGGTGGTCGTCGACGGGGAGATCGTCGAGGCGGCGGCGCTGGAGGTCGACGAATCGTTGCTGACCGGCGAAGCGGACTCGATCGGCAAGGCCGTCGGCGACGCGGTGCTGTCCGGCAGCTTCGTCGTCGCGGGCGCCGGCGCCTACCGCGCCACCAGAGTCGGCGCGCAGGCCTACGCGACCAAGCTCGTCGACGAAGCCAGCAGGTTCACGCTGGTGAAATCGGAACTGCGCGAAGGGGTTAACCGCATCCTGCAGTTCATCACCTACCTCTTGGTGCCGGCGGGGTTGCTCACGATCTACACGCAGGTGTTCACCACCCACGCGCACTGGCGGCAGGCGGTGCTGCGGACCGTGGGGGCGCTGGTGCCCATGGTGCCCGAAGGCCTGGTGCTGCTGACCTCGGTCGCCTTCGCGATCGGCGTGGTCCGGCTCGGCCAGCGCCGCTGCCTGGTCCAGGAGCTGCCCGCCATCGAAGGGCTCGCGCGCGTCGACGTGGTGTGCACCGACAAGACCGGGACGCTGACCGAGAGCGGCATGCGGGTCGCGCGGGTCGAGGAGCTCGACCCCGGGACACACCGGGTCGCGGACGCGCTGGCCGCGCTCGCCGCCGCCGACCCGCGGCCCAACGCCAGCATCCGCGCGATCGCCGACACCTTCTCCGCGCCCCCGGGCTGGATCCCCACGGCCACAGCGCCGTTCAAGTCCGCCACCAAGTGGAGCGGGGTGTCGTTCGGAGAGCACGGCAACTGGCTCCTCGGGGCACCGGACGTGCTGCTGCGGCCGGGCTCGGCCGCGGCCGGGCGAGCCGAGCGGCTCGGCGCGGCGGGCCTGCGGGTGCTTCTGCTGGGCGTCACCGAGGTCCCCGTCGACCAGCCGGACGCGCCGCGGCGGCTCACCCCGCTCGCGTTGGTCGTGCTCGACCAGAAAGTGCGGCCCGACGCGCGCGCCACGCTGGAGTACTTCGCCGAGCAGGGCGTCGCGGTCAAGGTCCTGTCGGGCGACAACGCCGTCTCGGTCGGGGCCGTCGCCGAGGCGCTCGGGTTGCACGGCCAGGCGATGGACGCCCGAGAACTGCCCGGCGACCCCGCGGCGCTGGCGGACACGCTGGACGCCTACTCGACGTTCGGGCGCGTGCGGCCGGATCAGAAGCGCGCCATCGTGCGTGCACTGCAAGCGCACCGCCACACCGTGGCCATGACCGGCGACGGGGTCAACGACGTGTTGGCCCTCAAGGATGCCGACATCGGTGTCGCGATGGGGGCCGGCAGCCCCGCCGCCCGTGCCGTCGCACAGATCGTGTTGCTGGACAACAGGTTCGCCACGTTGCCCCACGTCGTGGGCGAGGGCCGGCGGGTGATCGGCAACATCGAGCGGGTCGCCAACCTGTTCCTCACCAAGACGGTGTATTCGGTCCTGCTGGCGTTGCTCGTCGGGCTGCAATGCCTGTCGTCGAAGGCGTTGCACGCCGACCCGTTGCTGTACCCGTTCCAACCGATCCACGCCACCATCGCGGCGTGGTTCACCATCGGCATCCCCTCGTTCATCCTGTCGTTGGCGCCCAACAACGAGCGCGCCCATCCGGGGTTTGTGCGGCGGGTGCTGTCCTCCGCGGTGCCGGCGGGCCTCATCGTCGGGGCGGCGACCTTCGCCTCGTACCTGGTGGCCTATCGCGGCCGCCACGCCTCGTTCGCCGAGCAGGACCAGGCCTCGACCGCGGCGCTGATCACACTGTTGGTCACCGCGCTGTGGGTACTCGCGGTGGTGGCGCGCCCGTACCAGTGGTGGCGGGTGGCGTTGATCGCCGCGTCCGGCCTGGCTTACGTGGTGATCTTCAGCATCCCGCTGGCCCGCAAAGAGTTCCTGCTCGACCCGTCCAACGTCGTGGTGACGTCGACCGCGCTGGGCATCGGCGTGTTGGGCGCCGCCGCCATCGAGGCGTCCTGGTGGATCCGGGCCAGGGTGCTCGGCGTCCCGCCACGGCTGTGGCGCTGAGGGGCCCGAACACCGGACGGTAGGTTCGCACCGGGAAAGTACGATGCCGGGGAAAGGGAGGGCGCATGGGTTTCCTGGACAAGGCGAAGGACCTGTTGTCACAGAACGCCGACAAGGTCGAGGCGGCGATCGACAAGGCCGGCGAGTTCGTCGACGGCAAGACGCAGGGCAAGTACACCGACACCATCCACCAGGTGCAGGAGCAGGCCAAGAAGGCGGCCGGCGCCACCGACACCGGCGACCAGCACGACTGATCATGGCGAAACTCTCCGGCTCCATCGACGTCCCGCTGCCCCCCGAGGTCGCGTGGGAGTGCGCGTCCGACCTGTCGCGGTTCAAGGACTGGCTGACCATCCACCGGGTGTGGCGCAGCACCCTGCCCGACACCATCGACAAGGGCACGGTCGTCGAGTCGATCGTCGAGGTCAAGGGCATGTACAACCGCATCAAATGGACGGTGGTGAGGTACAAGCCGCCGGAGGGCATGACGCTCAACGGCGACGGCGTCGGCGGCGTCAAGGTCAAGTTGCTGGCCAAGATCGCGCCCAAGGACGACGGTTCGGTCGTCAGCTTCGACGTGCATCTGGGGGGCCCGGCATTGTTCGGCCCGATCGGCATGATCGTCGCCGCGGCGCTGCGCGGCGACATCGACCAATCGCTGCAGAATTTCGTCGACGTCTTTGCCAAGCCCGACCCGCGCCGCAACGGTGACGGCGGCCTGCATCGCTGACGCCGGGCCGGTTTCACCTCCCGCGGGGGTGGCCCGGCTTCGGATAACCTCGCTAGCATGACTCGCCGGCTGCGTCCTGGTTGGCTGGTGGCGCTCTTCGCCCTGGTGACCTCGGCCAGCGCGTGGCTGCCGTGGCTGACCGTTAGGGGCGGGGGCTGGGCCAACGCCATCGGCGGCGCGCACGGGAACCTGGTATTGCCGCCCGGGTTCGGCGCGGGTCAGCTGATCGTGCTGCTGTCCTCGGCGCTGCTGGTCGCCGGCGCGATGGTCGGCAGGGGCCTGTCGGTCAGGCTCGCTTCGGTTGCCGCGCTGGCGCTTTCGCTACTCATCGTCGCGCTGACGGTCTGGTACTACCAGATCAACGTCAACCCGCCGGTGTCGGCTCAGTACGGCCTGTACGTCGGCGGGGCCGCCGCCGGCGCTGCGACGCTCTGCTCGCTGGCGGCCGTCGTCGCGACCCTGGCCGCGGGCCGCCGCCGTCGCTGAGGCCGTCAGTTCGCCGGGAACTCGTGCGTGCCCGACGACTCGCTGCCCGCAGGCTCGTTGACGCCGAACACGAAGGGCGCGAACACAACCTCGCGGCCATCGGGGTCCCGGAAGGTGATCGCGCCCATCGCTTCCCAGTACGGATGCTGGGGCACGGGCGCTACGCCCGCGGCCCGCAGTCGCCCGATCGCCGCCTGCTGCGCCTCGGCGTCCGGGAAGTACAGGCACAGCTGCTCGTGCGGGTCCACCGCGACGGCCTCGGTCGCCTCGACGATCTCCAGGGTCAGGTTCCAGCTGGGCAGCCCGAAGATCGCACCGTTGCTGCCGTAGCTCTCCCCGAACGTCTCGAACAGCGGCAACCCCACCAGTTCGCGGTAGAACCGCACCGTCTCAACGTAGTTCGCCGATCGGCGCGCGAAGCGTAGCGCTCCGATGGACGCCAACTGCGCCGGCCAGTGCGTCGTGCGGTGCCGGCGCTGGTCGTCGGCGTTCATGCCAGCCCGACCGCGCCCGCGGCCGTGTCCGCGGTGTGCCAGCGCCGCAGCTGGTCACCGGGCGCCCACGTCGCGTGCGTGCCGCTGGACACCCGCTCCGGTAGTTCCAGCTTGCACACCGGGCCGGCCGCGACGTCCGCGGCGTCGAAGATCAGGCAGTGCGAGGCATCCTCGGCCATGTCGGTGGTCAACGTCACCAGATAGCCGTCGTCCTCGGCGGTGGCGCCCACCCGCGGCGCCATCGCGGTCTCGCTGCCGTACACGCCGTCACCGAACGAGTACCGCTGTTCGGAGCCGGTGAGCAGGTCGTGCTTGACCAGCCCGTCGAACAGGAACCAGCCGGGCTTGCCGGTGGCGGCATAGGCGTACCGGTAGCCGCTCGCGGCTTGGCCGGGGTTGATGGTTCCGAACTCGGTGATCGACTCCGACAGGCGTTGTTCGCGTACCGCGCCGGTGCTCAGGTCGAGCCGCCACCGATGCAGCCGGGACTGCAAACGGTCCAGGGCGAGGAAGCGAAACAGCTTGTCCCACTTGGTTCCCCCGGTGTCGAGGGGCGACGGGTCGCTCTCGAAGAACCCGTCGAGCACGATGTCATCGCCCTCCTCGTAGGCGTTGACGAAGTGCAGGACGAAGGTGGGGTCTGCCTCGAACCAGCGGATGTCCGCCGTGCCGCCGCGGCGGGGGAGCACCGCGAAGCGCGACGGCAGCTCGGGGTAGAAGCGGGGGAGGTGCACGTCGTGTTCGAGCAGGGCGGGATCCCAGAACAGCGGGAAATCGTTGAGGATTACGTAGTTTTCGGTGAAGGCCATGTCGTGTGGCAGGCGCGGTCCGGGCAGCGGCACGTCCACGTAGTGCACCAGCTCGTTGCGTTCGTCCACGACGCCGTAATGCATATAGGGGTCCTGCTTGCTGTAGTTGAAGAACAGCAGCTCACCGGATTTCGGGTCGACCTTGGGGTGTGCGGACACCCCCCACTCGAACGGGAAGCCCCCGTTCCAGGTTTCCTTGCCCTGCGTCTCGGCGGTGTACGGGTCGACCCGGTACAGATCGCCGCATTGATAGAAACTGGTCAGCGCGGCACCGCGGTGCACGATGACGTCGGTGCTCGACGCGTCCTTCATCCGGCGCCGCGCCCCCCAACCGCCCTCGCGCCTGGCCAGTTGCACCGGCTCGGCGAGGCCGGGCCATAACGCGCCGCCCGCTTCGTTTTCCGCGAGGAAACCGTCGGTGCGTACAAAGCGGTTGCGGTAGAACGCTTTTCCGTCACGGAACCCGACCACGTGCAGCATGGCGTCGCCGTCGAAGGGGTGGTAGGTCTTCAGCGCCGGGTGCAGCGGGTTCTCGGTGTTGCGCAGATAGATGCCGTCGAGGTCACGGGGAATCTCCCCGGCAACGGCCCGCAGGTCGTCGGCGTCCCACTCGGTGGTCTGGGGCCGCCACGGCCCGGTGCGGTAGGGGTGGTCGTCGTCCTCGGGCAGCGTGGACAAAAACTTGCCGACGATCTCAACGTCCATGTCACGTACCTCGTGCTGTGCTGACGACGAAACTGACGGTGGTGGCGGTGCTCCCACCGAAATTGAGGGTCCCGAAGGTTTGGGCGCCCTCGACCTGGTACTCGCCGGCGCCGCCGCTGACCTGCTTGGCGGCGTCCAGCAGCATGCGCACGCCGGACGCCCCGACCGGATGGCCCCCGCCGATCAGCCCACCGCTGGGGTTGACGGGCAGCCGCCCCCCGATCTCGATGTCCCCGTTCTCGATCGCTTTCCATGACTCGCCGGGGCCGGTCAGCCCGAGGTGATCGATGGCCAGGTACTCGCTGGGGGTGAAGCAGTCGTGCACCTCGAAACCGTCCAGCTGGTCCAGGCTGCGCTGCGCGCGGCGCAGCGCGTCGTGCGCGGCCGCCCGCACGTGTGGCAGCACGTAGGGGTCGTCCGCCGCCCGCCGCAGCTTCTGGCCCAGACCCAGCGCGACCGTGCGATGCCCCCAACCGTCGATGCGGCCGATCGGGCGGGCCCGCGGGTGCGCCCGCAGGTAGGCGTCGGTCACCAGCACCACTCCCGCGCCGCCGTCGGTCATCTGGCTGCAGTCGAACCGTCGCAGCCGCCCTTCGGTGGCCGGGTTGGTGGCGTCGTCGGCGGTGATGGGGTCGGGGACCGTCCACGCGCGCGTCTGCGCGTTGGGGTTGCGCCGGGCGTTGGCAAAGTTGATCTGCGCGATGGCCCGCAGGTGCGCGTCGTCAAGGCCGTAGCGGCGGTCGTACTCGTCGGCCACTTGCGCAAACATCGACGGCCACAGGTACCGGGCGTCGGCGCCCTCGTGGCCGGTCCACGCGGCGGCGCCCAGATGGCGGGCCGCGGTGTCTCCGGGCACCGTCTTCTCGAGCTCGACGCCTACGACCAACGCGACGTCGTAGGACCCGGACCGCAGGTCGGCGATCGCTGCCAGGGCCGCGACGCTGCCCGACGCGCACGCCGCCTCGTGGCGGGTGGCCGGCGTGTCCCAGAGGCCGTCACACACGGTGGCGGGCATGGCTCCGAGGTGACCCTGCGCGGCGAACATCTCGCCGAAGGCGTTGGCGACGTGGACGACCTCGATGGCGGCGGCGTCGAGGTGCGCCGCAGCGAGCGTGCGATCGACGACCTCCGCGGTCAGCGCCGCGAAATCGCGCCCCTCCCGGTGGAAGTTGCGGGCGAAATCGGTCTGGTACCCGCCGAGAATCCACACGCCCGCCGACGCAGCCATACGCCGACGGTACTCCTGGTCGCGCCCGCCGATGCGCGCAATCCGGAGCGGGGGCGCCCGGCTGACGCCGACCGAAAAGTCCCCAAAATTAGGGCGGCCCCGTCGGCTCTCGGGCTGAACCGACGGGACCTAGACGGGCGCGAAGGCCGGCCGACGCGCTCGCCTCTGTTGGATCATTACCACCGGAGGGGGGTCACAAACATGCCGTCGCAAGGTCGTGACGCGCTCGGCGCCTAAGCGGTGCCTTCCACGAGCTCCGACGGGCCGGGCCCACCGTCCCGCGCTGCGGCGTCGTCCCGGTGGTGGACATCGGCGAGGTCGACGGCCGCCAGGTCGGTGCCTTTGGTCTCGGTCGCGGTGAGGGCCGCGACCGCGCTGACCGCCGCGGTGCCGGCCAGGTACCAGGCGATGGGCACCGCGGATCTGTAGGTCGCCAGTAACCGCACCGCGATGATGGGTGCCAGGGAACCGGCCACGATCGAGGTGACCTGGTAGCCCAGCGACACCCCGGAATACCGCATCCGGGTGGGGAACATCTCGGCCATGGCGGCCGGCTGCACCGCGTACATGAGCCCGTGGAACACCAAGCCGATGACGATCGCCGACATGATGATCGCGTTGTCCCGGCTGTTCATCATCGGGAACGCGAAGAAGCCCCAACTGCCGGCCGCGATCGCGCCCACGAGGTAGACCGGACGCCTGCCGACCCGGTCGCTGAGATGACCGGCCAGAGGGATCACCGCGAAATGCACGGCGTGCGCGGCAAGCAGCCACCAAAGGATGACCGTCGTGTTGGCGTGCACCTGGACCTTGAGGTAGGTGATGGAGAAGGTGACGACCAGGTAGTACATGGTGTTCTCGCCCAGCCGCAGGCCCATGGCGGTGAGAACGCCGCGCGGGTAACGCCGTAGCACCTCGACGAGGCCGTAGCGGGCCGTCTGGGACGCCTGCTCCCGCGCCGCGAGGAAGATGGGCGCGTCGGTTACCTTGGTGCGGATGTAGTAGCCGATGAGCACGACGACCGCCGATAACCAGAAGGCGACGCGCCAGCCCCAGCTCAGGAAGCTGGCGTCCGGCAGGGCCGAAGTGAGCACCAGCAGCACCGCCGTGGCCAGCATGTTTCCGCCGGGCACGCCGGCCTGCGGCCAACTGGCCCAAAACCCGCGACTGCGGTTCGGGCTGTGCTCGGCGACCAGCAGGATGGCCCCGCCCCACTCGCCGCCGACGGCGAAGCCCTGCACGAACCGCAGCACTACCAACAGCGTCGGCGCCCAATACCCGATCTGGCCGAACGTCGGCAGGCAGCCCATCAGGAAGGTGGTGGTGCCCACCAGCAGCAGGCTCAGTTGCAGCAGTTTCTTGCGGCCGTAGCGGTCGCCGAGCTGGCCGAAGACGATCCCGCCGAGTGGGCGGGCCGCGAAGCCGACGGCGTAGGTGACGAACGCCGCCAGGATGGCGTCGAGCTCGTTGCCGCCCGGAGGGAAGAACACCTTCCCGAAGACCAGCGTGGCGGCGGTGCCGTAGAGGAAGAACTCGTACCATTCGACGACCGTGCCGGCCATCGAGGCGGCGACGACCCGGCGAAGATACGCGCGGCCGCGGAATCCCTTGTCATCCAGATGGTTGCGCGCAGTCATCGAACGCCCTCCTTGGCGGGATCTCGGTGCGCTGCCGGAAGGGACAGTACTCGTACGGGCCGCTTCCCGCAGCGCGGCCCGCGGAGCCGGACGCAACCGCCGCCGACCCGCGTTCGCCCGCGGGCCCCGGTGCTCGTCGACGGGCAATCGCGCAGGTGGCCACGGTGCGCGCCCGGTCGGTGAGCACCGGGAAGGGTGGGCGCGAGCACGTCTCAGCAAACCGCGTAGACGCCCGGCGCGGGGTGCCCGCTGCCGCGTTGCGACACCATCACGGATGGATACCTTTTGATTCACCACCGGTCACATAAGCCTCTTAAATCACTATCGTCACATGAGCGAACTGCAGACCCCCACGGGGTGTCCTGTCACTCGAAAGGTGTTTCATGTCGGCGATTCTTCGAAGCGTGTCGCTCACGATGGCGTCGGCGGCCGCTGTCGGATTCGTCCTCGTCGTGGGGCCCGCGCCGACCGCCAACGCCACCCCCTGCGGCGCCCCGGAGG
>NZ_LZKC01000157.1:0-5585 GCF_001672685.1 Mycobacterium sp. E2462 | reverse complement strand
TGTCGGCCCGGAGGGTGTCGTCGCACGCCTTGATGGGGAGTTCACCCTGCTTGATCAGGCGTTTCACCCCGCCGGCCCGCCCGGCGTCGTAGCCGTGCTGGTAGGCGGGCGACGTCGAGGCGTTGTGGTGGTCGCAGCCGTCGACGCTGAGCGTCGCGAGCACGACCATCCAGCCGGCGCCGCCCCGCAGTCCAACCCTTCGATTAGCCACGGCAGAAACAGTACCCGCCGTCAAGTGTTGGTGGGGCCACCGGTGGAGCCCGGGCTGTCGCCCTCTTGCTCGAGTTTGGCCATGGCCTCGTCGATGCCGCTGGTGTCGCCGCCGACGACGCGGTCGATGAAGGCGGCCGGCTCGTCGAGGTCGTCCGCGTCGGGCAGCAGGTCCGGGTGCTGCCAGATGGCGTCGCGGGCATCCACGCCGGCGGCCTCCGTCAGGCGTTGCCACAGCGCGGCGGCCTCGCGCAGCTTGCGTGGCCGCAGCTCCAGGCCGACCAGCGTCGCGAAGGTCTGCTCGGCCGGTCCGCCGCTGGCGCGCCGCCGGCGCAACGTTTCACCCAGCGCGGCCGCGCCGGGAATCCGGTCGCCCAGCGCGTCGGCCACCACCACCTGGACCCAGCCCTCGATCAGCGCGAGCAGCGTCTCCAGGCGTTCCAGGGCCTGCGTCTGCGCCGGGGTCGCCTTGGGCTCGAAAACGCCTTGGCCCAAGAGGTTTTCGATGGCTTCGGGGTCGGACAGCGTCGCCGGGTTGAAGTCGCGCGCCAGCTCCTCGATGCCGGTCATGTCGATCTGCATGCCCCTGGCGTAGGCCTCCACGGCGCCGAGCAGCTGGCTGGACAGCCACGGCACGTGGGTGAACAGCCGGTGGTGGGCGGCCTCCCGCGCCGCCAGGAACGTCAGCACTTCGCTGCGCGGCCGCTCGAGCCCGGTGGCGAACGACTCGACCGCCTCGGGCAGCACCGCCGCGACGCCCTTGGGCCCCAACGGCAGGCCGATCTCGGTCGAGGTCAGCACCTCCCGGGACAGCCGGCCCAGCGCCTGTCCCAGCTGCGAGCCGAACGCCATGCCGCCCATCTGCGACATCATCGCCATCAGCGGGCCGGCCATGCCCTTGGCCTCCTCGGGCAGCGACGACGCCCACACCGTCGAGATCTGTTGCGCCATCGGGTCGCACAGCCGCTTCCAGGTCTCCAGCGTGTTGTCGACCCAATCGGTGGGCGTCCAGCCGACGGCCTTCGCGGTGCCGGCGGGCAGCGCCGTCACGCCGTCGAGCCACGTTTCGGCCAGGTGCACCGCGTCGGCGATCGCGGAGTTCGTGGTGGCCGGGACCGGTGCCACGAAGCCGATGGAGCTCGACGCCACGCGCCGCGCCAGGTCGTAGTTCACCGGGCCGGACCCGCCGCCGGCGGGCATGTTGCCCGCGTTGCTGAACATCTGACCCAGCTGGGTGAAGATCTGTCCCAGGTCGCCCATGCCGAATTCACCGCCCATGCCGAACGCGGCGAACGGGTCGGACGAGCCGGAGCCCGAATCCGGATCTTTTTTCCCGTGTTTGTCGGGGTCTTCCCCGGAGGAGAAGCCGAAAGGCAGGTCAGCCATACCGCCAACGGTACTCATCGGCGGCGGCCACGGCGCGCTCCCCGGTCAGCTTGCAGCTGAACGACGGCCGCGGGCTCCGTCTAGTCTGATCGGCGTGAACAGGCGGATCCTGACCCTGATGGTCGCGCTGGTGCCGATCGTGGTCTTCGGCGTGCTGCTCACGGTCGTGACGGTGCCGTTCGTGTCGCTGGGACCCGGGCCCACCTTCGACACGCTCGGGGAGGTCGACGGCAAGCAGGTCGTCGCGATCGACGGGACCCAGACGCATCCCACCACCGGCCACCTCAACATGACGACGGTGTCCCAGCGCGACGAGCTGACGCTGGGCGAGGCGCTGACGTTGTGGCTGTCCGACCAGGAGCAGCTGGTGCCGCGCGACCTCATCTATCCGCCGGGCAAGTCGCGCGAGGACGTCGACAAAGCCAACAACGCGGATTTCAAGCAGTCCGAGGACAGCGCCGCCTACGCCGCCCTGGGCTACCTGAAATACCCGGCGGCGGTGACGGTGGCCAAGGTCAGCGACCCGGGGCCGTCGGTGGGCAAGCTCAAGGCCGGCGACGCGATCGACGCGGTCAACGGCACCCCGGTGGCGAGCGTCGAGGAGTTCACCGGGCTGCTCAAGAACACCAAGCCGAACCAGCAGATCACGATCGACTACCGGCGCAAGAACGAGCCCGCCGGCGTGGCACAGATCACGCTGGGCGCCAACAAGGACCGCGACTACGGCTTCGTGGGCGTCGCGGTCCTCGACGCGCCATGGGCGCCGTTCGCCGTGAACTTCAACCTCGCCAACGTCGGCGGCCCGTCGGCCGGTCTGATGTTCAGCCTGGCCGTCGTCGACAAACTCACCACCGGCGACCTGGCCGGCAAGGACTTCATCGCCGGCACCGGCACCATCACCTCCGACGGCAAGGTCGGCCAAATCGGCGGCATCACCCACAAGATGGTCGCCGCGCACGCGGCCGGCGCCACGGTGTTCCTGGTGCCCGCCAAGAACTGTTACGAGGCGAACTCGGACAATCCGTCCGGGCTGCGGTTGGTCAAGGTCGAGACCCTCGGCCAGGCGATCGATGCGCTGCACGCGATCACCTCGGGCGGCCAGGCACCAAGCTGTTAGCGAACGACGACGCACGCCGCCGGTCACGGGTGCCGCAGTGCGTAGAGTGATCACCGTCTAGCCATCGAGCAGGGAGCGTAGCCAGTGGGGATGCGGCCCACCGCAAGGATGCCGAAGCTGACTCGGCGTAGCCGGATTCTGATCCTGTTCGCCCTGGGCGTGATCGCTTTGCTGCTGGCCGGACCGCGGCTCATCGACGCCTACGTGGACTGGTTGTGGTTCGGCGAACTGGGCTACCGCTCGGTGTTCTCCACGGTGCTCGTCACCCGCTTCGTGGTGTTTCTGGTCGCGGGGGTGTTGGTCGGCGGCATCGTGTTCGCGGGGCTGGCGCTGGCCTACCGCACCCGCCCGGTGTTCGTGCCGAGCAGCGACAACGACCCCGTGGCCCGCTATCGCGCGCTGGTGTTGTCCCGGCTGCGGCTGGTGGGCGCCGGGATTCCGGTGGCCGTCGGCCTGCTGGCCGGCATCATCGCGCAGAGCTACTGGGTGCGCGTGCAGCTGTTCCTGCACGGCGGCGACTTCGGCATCCGGGATCCGCAGTTCGGCAAGGACCTCGGCTTCTACGCGTTCGAGCTGCCGTTCTACCGGCTGCTGCTCAGCTACCTGTTCGTCGCCGCGTTCCTGGCGTTCGTCGCCAACGTGTTGTCGCACTACATCTTTGGCGGCATCCGGCTGTCCGGGCGGACCGGCGCGCTGAGCCGCTCGGCGCGCGTGCAGCTGGTCACCCTGGTCGGCCTGCTCGTCGTGCTCAAGGCCGTCGCCTACTGGCTGGACCGCTACGAGCTGCTCTCGCACACCCGCGGCGGCAAGCCGTTCACCGGCGCGGGCTACACCGATATCAACGCGGTGCTGCCCGCCAAGCTGATCCTGATGGCGATCGCCCTGATCTGCGCGGCGGCGGTGTTCTCCGCGATCGTGCTGCGCGACTTGCGGATCCCGGCGATCGGGTTGGTGCTGTTGCTGCTGTCGTCGCTGATCGTGGGTGCCGGCTGGCCCCTGATCGTCGAGCAGATCAGCGTCAAACCCAATGCGGCGCAGAAGGAAAGCGAATACATCAGCCGCAGCATCCTGGCGACACGGCAGGCCTACGGGCTGACCTCGGACGTGGTGACGTACCGCAACTACACCGGTGACGCGCAGGCCACGGCCCAGCAGGTCGCCGACGACCGCGGGACCACGTCGAACATCCGGCTGCTGGACCCGACGATCGTCAGCCCGGCGTTCACCCAGTTCGAGCAGGGCAAGAACTTCTACTACTTCCCCGACCAGCTGTCCATCGACCGGTATCTGGACCGCACCGGGGCGCTGCGCGACTACGTGGTCGCGGCGCGGGAACTCAACCCCGACCGGCTGATCGAGAACCAGCGCGACTGGATCAACCGGCACAGCGTCTACACCCATGGCAACGGGTTCATCGCGTCGCCGGCCAACACCGTCCGCGGGGTCGCCAACGACCCCAACCAAAACGGCGGCTATCCCGAATTCATGGTCAACGTCGTCGGCGCCAACGGCGGCGTGGTGTCCGACGGCCCCGCGCCGCTGGACCAGCCACGCATCTACTACGGGCCCGTCATCGCCAACACGGCCGCCGACTACGCGATCGTCGGGCGCAACGGCGCGGACCGCGAATACGACTACGAGACCAGCAACGAGACCAAGAACTACACCTACTCCGGGCTCGGGGGCGTGCCGGTCGGCGATTGGTTGTCCCGCAGCGTGTTCGCCGCCAAGTTCGCCGAGCGAAACTTCTTGTTCTCCAACGTCATCGGCTCCAACAGCAAGATCCTGTTCAACCGCGACCCGGCGCGTCGGGTGGAGGCGGTGGCGCCGTGGCTGACCACCGACAGCTCGGTGTACCCGGCGATCGTCAACAAGCGGCTGGTGTGGATCATCGACGGCTACACCACGCTGGACAACTACCCGTATTCCGAACTGACGTCGCTGGAGTCGGCGACCGCGGACTCCAACGAGGTGGCGTTCAACAAGCTGGCGCCGGACAAGCGGGTCTCCTACATCCGCAACTCGGTCAAGGCGACGGTCGACGCCTACGACGGCACCGTCACGCTCTACCAGCAGGACGAGCAGGACCCGGTGCTCAAGGCATGGATGCAGGTGTTCCCGGGCACCGTCAAACCCAAGAGCGAGATCACCCCCGAGCTGGCCGAGCACCTGCGCTACCCCGAGGACCTGTTCAAGGTGCAGCGGATGCTGTTGGCCAAGTACCACGTCAACGACCCGGTGACGTTCTTCTCGACGTCGGACTTCTGGGACGTGCCGCTGGACCCCAACCCGACCGCCAGCAGTTATCAGCCGCCGTACTACATCGTGGCGAAAAACATTGCGAAGAACGACAATTCGTCGTCGTATCAGCTGACCAGCGCGATGAACCGGTTCAAGCGGGACTACCTGGCCGCCTACATCAGCGCCAGTTCGGACCCGGCGACGTACGGCCGGATCACCGTGCTGACCATCCCCGGTCAGGTCAACGGGCCCAAGCTGGCCAACAACGCGATCACCACCGACCCGGCGGTGTCGCAGGACCTCGGCGTGATCGGGCGCGACAACCAGAACCGGATCCGGTGGGGCAACCTGCTGACCCTGCCGGTCGGGCAGGGCGGCCTGCTCTACGTCGAGCCGGTCTATGCCTCCCCGGGGGCCAGCGACGCGGCGTCGTCGTACCCGCGGCTGATCCGGGTGGCGATGATGTACAACGACAAGATCGGCTACGGCCCGACCGTGCGCGACGCCCTCACCGGGCTGTTCGGGCCCGGCGCGGGTGCGGCGGCCACGGGCATCCAGCCCACCGACGCCGGGACGCCGGCCAGTCCCCCCGCAAGCGCGCCCGAGCGACCCGGCGCTCGTCGAGGCCGTC
>NZ_LZKC01000156.1:0-991 GCF_001672685.1 Mycobacterium sp. E2462 | reverse complement strand
CGCGCCGCTGCGCCAGGCCATCGCCGCGCAGCGCAAGCGCAACTACGGCATCGACTACGACCCCGACACCGAGGTGCTGGTGACGGTCGGGGCGACCGAGGCGATCGCCGCCGCGGTCCTCGGGCTGGTCGAACCCGGCTCGGAGGTCCTGCTGATCGAGCCGTTCTACGACTCCTATTCGCCGGTGGTCGCGATGGCGGGCGCCCACCGGGTGACCGTCCCGCTGGTCCCGCACGGCCGCGGCTTCGCCCTCGACGCCGACGCGCTGCGCCGCGCGGTGACGCCGCGCACCCGAGCGGTCATCGTCAACTCGCCGCACAACCCGACCGGGACGGTGCTCAGCGCCGCCGAGCTGGCCACCATCGCCGAGGTCGCCGTGGCGGCCGACCTGCTGGTGATCACCGACGAGGTGTACGAGCAGCTGATCTTCGACGGCCGCGAGCATCTGCCGCTGGCCGGGTTCGACGGGATGGCCGAGCGCACCGTCACCGTGTCGAGTGCGGCCAAGATGTTCAACTGCACCGGGTGGAAAATCGGGTGGGCCTGCGGCCCCGCGCCTCTCATCGCCGGGCTGCGGGCGGCCAAGCAGTACCTCACCTATGTGGGCGGTGCGCCCTTCCAGCCGGCCGTGGCGCTCGCGCTCGACACCGAGGACGCTTGGGTGGCGGACCTGCGCAGCTCGTTGCAGGCCCGGCGGGATCGGCTGGCCGCGGGACTTCTCGACATCGGCTTCGAGGTGCACGCCAGCGCCGGCACCTACTTCCTGTGCGCCGATCCGCGCCCCCTGGGCTACACCGACAGCACCGCGTTCTGCGCCGCCCTGCCCGAAAAGCTCGGGGTGGCGGCCATCCCGATGTCCGCGTTCTGCCTGCCCGCCGACGCCCAGTCCGCCTCGCAGGCGCAGGTGTGGAACCACATGGTGCGCTTCGCGTTCTGCAAACGCCAGGAGGTGTTGGACGAGGCGATCAGCCGGCTGGGCGGGCTGCGCGAC
>NZ_LZKC01000155.1:0-11682 GCF_001672685.1 Mycobacterium sp. E2462 | reverse complement strand
ATGACGCTGCTGGACATCGGCTGCGGCTGGGGCAGCACCATGAAACGCGCCGTCGAGCGGTTCGACGTCAACGTCATCGGCCTGACGCTGTCGAAGAACCAGCACGCCCGCTGCGAGCAGGTGCTCTCCGAGGTCGACACCACCCGGTCGCGCCAGGTGCGGCTGCACGGCTGGGAGGACTTCAACGAGCCCGTCGACCGCATCGTGTCGATCGAGGCCTTCGAGCACTTCGGCCACGAGAACTACGACGACTTCTTCAAGCGGTGCTTCGACATCATGCCCGACGACGGCCGCATGACGGTGCAGAGCAGCGTCAGCTACCACCCGTTCGACCTGGCCGCCCGCGGCAAGAAGCTGACCTTCGAGACGGCGCGCTTCATCAAGTTCATCGTCACCGAGATCTTCCCGGGTGGCCGGCTGCCGTCCACCCAGATGATGGTGGACCACGGGGAGAAGGCGGGCTTCGTTGTGCCCGAACCCCTTTCGCTGCGACCCCACTACATCAAGACGCTGCGCATCTGGGGTGACACGCTGGAGTCCAACAAGGACAAGGCCATCGAGGTCACCTCCGAAGAGGTCTACGAGCGCTACATGAAGTACCTGCGCGGCTGCGAGCACTACTTCACCGAGGAGATGCTCGACGTCAGCCTGGTCACCTACCTCAAGCCCGGCGCCGCCGCCTGAGTTGTCGGATTGGCGCTGCGCCGTTCGTCGAGTAGGTAGAGAGTGAAGCACAAGGCTTCGCTCACTACCGGAGGTGACGAGCATGCAGTACTTCGCCCTATTGATCGGCAAGGAGCAGGACCGCGCGCCTGAGGATGCCGCCGAGGCGATGGCGGCCTGGCAGCGTTTCCACGCCAAGGCCGGACCGGCCATCAAAGCCGGTGACGCGCTGACGCCGGCTGCCGCCGCGGTGGTGATCACCGGCGGCCCCGACGCACCCGTGATCACCGACGGCCCCTTCCCCGAATCGGCCGAGGTCGCCTGCGGCTACTACGTGTTCGACGCGGAAAACCTCGACGAGGCGCTCGCCCTCGCCCGCGACATTCCGCTCGCCGCGTTCGGGGCCGTCGAACTGTGGCCCGAGGTGCACTCAATCGAGCCGTCCCGCGCGGTCACCGGCG
This sequence comes from Mycobacterium sp. E2462, assembly GCF_001672685.1. Taxonomy (NCBI): domain Bacteria; kingdom Bacillati; phylum Actinomycetota; class Actinomycetes; order Mycobacteriales; family Mycobacteriaceae; genus Mycobacterium; species Mycobacterium sp. E2462. Next base: position 10,558 of record NZ_LZKC01000155.1, on the reverse strand, counting down.
ACGATTGGCTCGCCCTGCTGCTCGAGCCGCCCGAAACCGCACACACGCCCGGCACCCCGGAGTGGGAGGCCGTCGCGGCCAAGCACGCGGATCTGCACGCGGCCGCCGGTGACCAAGTGATCGGCGGCGCCGCGTTGCACGACCGGTCGACGGCGACCACCGTGCGCGTGCGTGACGGGGAGGTGCTCATCACCGACGGGCCCTACGTGGAGGGGGCCGAGATCGCCACCGGCATCTACCTGATCGGCGCCGCGGACCGCGACGAGGCCGTCAAGATCGCCTCGATGATCCCGGCCTCGGTGGTGCAGCTGCGGCAACTGGCCGGCGTCTCCGGCCTCTGACCCGCCCGAATGGCCAACCTGGACGGCGTCTTCCGCCGCGAATGGGGTCCGGTCGTCGCCGCGCTGGCGCGCTGGTCCGGTGACCTCACCGTCGCCGAAGACGCCGTCCAGGAGGCCTGCGCCGAGGCCCTGCGCAGCTGGGCGTCGGCCGGCGTGCCCGACAATCCGGGCGGCTGGTTGCTGACGGTGGCCCGCAACCGCGCACGGGATCGGCTGCGGCGTGAAGCTCAGCGCCCCACCAAGGAATTGGCGGCTTGGAGAAGCTCCGTGGACGAGATCAGGGAACGCACCGACCGCACCGAGCCGCACCCGGTCCGCGACGACGAGCTGCGGATGATGTTCACGTGCGCGCACCCGGCGCTGGACCGCCAGTCACAGCTGGCGCTGACACTGCGCCTGGTGTCCGGACTCACGGTCGCCGAGATCGCCCGGGCGCTGCTGGAGACCGAGGCGGCCGTCGGGCAGCGCATCACCCGCGCCAAGAACAAGATCCGCCACGCCAACATCCCGCTGCGGGTGCCGCCGGCGGAGCTGCTGGCGGAGCGGACGCCGCACGTGCTGGGCTGCATCTACTCGGTGTTCACCGAGGGGTACTGGTCCACCGCGGGCGCCGCGGCGATCCGCGACGAACTCTGCGACGAAGGCGTCCGACTCGCCGGGGAACTGTGCGGCCTGATGCCGGACGAGTTAGAGGCGCACGCGCTGGCCGCGCTTGTGCTGCTGCATGATTCGCGACGGGCCACCCGGGTGGACGTCGACGGGATGCTCGTTGCGCTCGAAGACCAGGACCGGCGGCGTTGGGACCGCGACCGCATCGCCCGCGGCCTGCGGCGGCTGCGCCAGGCCGCGGGCTCCGCCGGCCCGTATCTGCCGCAGGCGGTGATCGCCGCGCTGCATGCGACGGCGCCGTCATGGGAAGGGACCGACTGGGTCACCATCTGCGCGGCCTACGACCGGCTGGTGGAACTGACGGCGTCGCCCGTCGCGCGCGCCAACCGCGCGCTGGCGATCGGCTTTCGCGACGGACCCGACGCCGGCCTGCGCGCGCTCGACGAGGTGGCGGGCGATCCGCGGCTGAGCCGCTCGAGTCTCGTCGCGACGCTACGAGCCGACCTGCTGCGACGCGCGGGGCGACCCGCCGACGCGCTCCCGTGGTACCGGATCGCGTTGGCGTGCGACGGTTCTGAGGCGAGTCACCGCTTCCTGCGGCGGCGCATCGCGCAATGCGGCGGGTAGCGCCCGAGGGCGCCGCCCCCGCGGCTTAGGCCTCCGCGAAGTTACGAGTGACGGCCGGGTCCACCGGGATGCCCGGTCCCGTGGTCGTCGACACGGTGATCTTCTTCAGGTAGCGGCCCTTGGACGCCGACGGCTTGAGCCGCAGCACCTCGTCGAGCGCGGCGCCGTAGTTCTCGGCCAGGTCCTTCTCGTCAAACGAGGCCTTGCCGATGACGAAGTGCAGGTTGGCCTGCTTGTCCACCCGGAAGTTAATCTTGCCGCCCTTGATGTCGGCCACGGCCTTCGCGACGTCGGGGGTGACGGTGCCGGTCTTGGGGTTCGGCATCAGGCCGCGCGGCCCGAGGACGCGGGCGATGCGGCCAACCTTGGCCATCTGGTCCGGCGTGGCGATGGCGGCGTCGAAGTCGAGGAACCCGCCCTGGATCTTCTCGATCAGGTCGTCGCTGCCGACGATGTCGGCGCCGGCGGCCTGCGCCTGCTCCGCCTTGTCGCCGACCGCGAACACCGCGACGCGGGCGGTCTTACCGGTGCCGTGCGGAAGGTTCACGGTGCCGCGGACCATCTGGTCGGCCTTGCGCGGGTCGACGCCGAGCCGGATCGCCACCTCGACGGTCGCGTCCTGCTTGCTCGACGACGTCTCCTTGGCGAGCTTGGCCGCCTCGAGCGGGGTGTACAGGCTGTCGCGGTCCACCTTCTCGGCCGCGGCGCGGTAGGCCTTGCTGTTCTTGCTCATTCGTGCATCCAATCTGGTGTTGGGTCGTGGTTGAGGCGGGCCGAAGCTGGCCCTCCCACGCGTTCGGGGGCCGTCGGCTATTCGACGGTGATGCCCATCGACCGGGCGGTGCCGGCGATGATCTTGGCGGCCGCCTCGACGTCGTTGGCGTTGAGGTCGGTCTTCTTGGTCTCGGCGATCTCGCGGACCTGGTCCCAGGTGACCTTGGCGACCTTGGTCTTGTGCGGCTCGGCCGAGCCCTTGCCCACGCCGGCGGCCTTGAGCAGCAGCTTGGCGGCGGGCGGCGTCTTCAGCGCGAAGGTGAAGCTGCGGTCCTCGTAGACCGTGATCTCCACCGGGATGACCTGGCCGCGCTGCGCCTCGGTCGCGGCGTTGTACGCCTTGCAGAACTCCATGATGTTGACGCCGTGCTGACCGAGCGCGGGTCCCACCGGCGGCGCGGGGTTGGCCTGACCCGCCACGATCTGCAGCTTGATCAGCCCAACGACTTTCTTCTTCGGGGCCATGAGATTGGGTGTTCCTTCCTGGGGGTGGGCGTGACCGCCCGAGCTAAATCTTGGAAACCTGGCTGAAGGTCAACTCGACGGGCGTCTCGCGGCCGAAGATCGACACCAGCACCTTGAGCTTCTGTTGTTCGGCGTTGACCTCGTTGATGGTGGCCGGCAGCGTGGCGAACGGGCCGTCCATGACCGTCACCGACTCGCCGACCTCGTAATCCACCTCGACGGTCGGCCGTTCCAGGCCGCCGACCTCGGCGGCGGCAGCGGTGCTGGCCGCGCCCTTGGCGGCCTTCTTCTGCGCGCCCCGCGGCAGCAGGAACTTCACCACGTCGTCGAGCGTCAGCGCCGACGGGCGCGACGTCGCGCCGACGAACCCGGTCACACCAGGGGTGTTACGCACCGCGGCCCACGAGTCGTCGGTCAGGTCCATGCGGACCAGGATGTAGCCGGGCAGCACCTTGCGGTTGACCTGCTTGCGCTGGCCGTTCTTGATCTCGGTGACCTCCTCGGTGGGCACCTCGACCTGGAAGATGTAGTCGCCGACGTCCAGGTTCTGCACGCGGGTCTCGAGGTTGGCTTTCACCTTGTTCTCGTAGCCGGCGTAGGAGTGGATGACGTACCAGTCGCCGGGCTTGCTGCGCAGCTCCGCCTTCAGGGTGACCGCCGGGTCGGCGTCCTCGGCCGGCTCCTCGGGAGCCGCGGCCGGGGCCGTCTCGGGGGTCGCGTCGTCGGCCGTGTCCTCGGGCTCGAAGACCTCGGCACCCTCGGCTACGTCGACCGCGTCACCCGCGGACGAGTCACCGTCGAAGGTAGTCACGGTTGTCAGTCCTTCCTATTGCATTCACAAGCTCAGCCGAACACCAGCAGCACCAGCTTGGTGAGGCCGAAATCCGCCAGGCCGACCAGCGCCACCATGAAGGCCAGGAACACCAGCACGACGGTGGTGTAGGACACCATCTGCTTGCGGTTGGGCCAGATCACCTTCCGCATCTCCGCAACGACCTGCTTGAGGTAGTTGAAGACGAAGAGGAAGGGATTCGCGGTGCGATCGCCCGGCTTCTTCGGTTTTTTGGCCTTCTTGGCCTTGGCGTCCTTCTTGCCCTTGTCCGGGGCGGACGCCTCCGCCTCCGCCGACGACGCGGCGTCGACGTCCTCCTCGGCGTCGGCCACGCGCTGCCGGGTCCGCTTGCCGGTGGGGCGCTGCGGTCGGGCCACCGGCTTGGTCACCACGGCCGTCCGACCACCGCTGTCGCGGGTGTCCTCCGTGCCGCCGCCATCGCTTGCGGCGTCGTTGGCTGCGTCGCCCTCGTCGCTCACCGCATGCTCCTTTGTTCTGCCAGTGTTTCGCGCTCCGTCCCGCCTCGGGTGGGCGCTGTTATTCCAGTGTCCACCATGCCAGGACATTCGCCATCAGCAGGGGCGACAGGACTTGAACCTGCAACCTGCGGTTTTGGAGACCGCTGCTCTGCCAGTTGAGCTACGCCCCTTCGCGGTTGGTAGGCCAACCTGCGCTTACCTACCGGGGCTTACATGACACGCGCGCCTTCCGATTGCTCGACGTACGGAAAGCGCGCTGATGCTGGGAAAACCCCGAGGTCCGAGTGTACATCGGCGCGTGAGCCGAATACCAATTACGCCGTTCTGACGACCTGCCCTGTATCGGCGTCCCAACGCAGGTTCGCCGACTGGTCGGCGTACTGGCTCATCAGCGTCGTGTAGGCCTCCATGACCAGCTCACCGTCGTCGTTGGTGCAGATGTTCTTGGTGACCACGATGTCGGCGCCGAACCGCTCGTCCACCGAGACGACGTCCATCCGCGCCCACAGCTTGTCGCCGGCCTTGATGGGCTTGGAGAACACGAACCGCTGGTCGACCTGCACGATCACCAGCGTCTCCATGCCGATGTCGACGTGCCGAAAGAAGTCCACCTGCACCAGCTTGGCGAAGATGGTCGCGAAGGTCAGCGGCGCGAGGATCGCCTCGTGGCCGAGGGCGGCGGCGGCGTCCTCCTGGAAGTGCGCCGGGTGCCGGTTCTTGACGGCCAACGCGAACTGGCGGAGCTGTTCGCGGCCCACCACGAAGTAGTCCGGGTACCGCCAGATCATGCCTCGGATGTCGGTCTTGAGCGCCATGGCCTACGCGAGTTTGGCGGACGCGATGGCCCTGCCGAAGATCTTCTTCCCGCCGGTGGTGGCGGTCAGGGCGATGGTCACCGACTTGGTATCCGGATCGACCGACTTGACCCGGCCGTTGAAGACCAGCTCCGCGCCCTTGCCGTCGTTGGGCACCGGCACCACCGCGGTGAAACGCACGTTGTACTCGGTGACCGCGCCGGGGTCCCCGATCCAGGCGGTGACGTAGCCGCCGCCGATGCCCATGGTCAGCATGCCGTGCGCGATGGCGGTGTCGAGCCCGACGACCTTGGCCATCTCGTCGTCCCAGTGGATCGGGTTCAGGTCGCCGGACACCCCGGCGTAGTTCACCAGATCCTGCCTCGTCAGCGGGTAGGTCTTCTCCGGAAGCTGATCACCCACCTTCACCGACTCGAACTCACGCAGCGCCATCGCTAAATCCCTCTTCCCCATCCTCGCCCGCACGGCCCGCCAGGGTCGTGTAGGTCTCTTGCACCACTTCACCGGCCTGATTGGTGACGATGTTCTTCGTCACGACGATCTGGGTGCCGTGCGATTCGCGCACCGAATCCACGTAGACGTCGCAGTACAGCTTGTCGCCGGCGACGATCGGCCGCTGCATCCGCAGCACCTGGTCGACCTGGACGATCTGCTGGTCGGCGATCGCGATGTTGGCGTGCTGAAAGAACGCGGTCTGGGCCTTGTAGCCGAACACACAGATGAACGTCGGCGGCGCGACCACACCGGCGTATCCGAGTTCGGCGGCGGCCTTCTCCTCGAAGAACGAGGCGTCGTCGTTTTGCACGGCGACCGCGTATTCGCGGATCTTCTCCCGCTCGACCTCGTAATGGTCGGGGTGGCGGTAGTGCATCCCGACGATCCTGGTGCTTAACGGCACGGCTCTGAAATTACCTAATCGCTCTGGCCAAACGCGTCCCGACGGGCGTCAGCGCGTCTCTCGGTGCGCCTGGTGCTTCCCGCAGTTCGGGCAGAACTTCTTCAGCTCCAGCCGGTCCGGGTCGTTGCGCCGGTTCTTCTTGGTGATGTAGTTGCGGTGCTTGCACACCTCGCAGGCCAAAGTGATCTTCGGCCGTACGTCGGTACTGGAAGCCATGGCGGTTCTCTTCTCACATCTCGTGTTACTGCGTGTCGTCTGCGTAGCGATGGCCGGACTCGAACCGGCGACCTAACGATTATGAGTCGTTCGCTCTAACCGACTGAGCTACATCGCCTCTGGCCCACCTGTTCAGGGTCGGGGCCGCCGCCTGCTCGGCGTCTGCCGAGCCCCCTAACGGAATCGAACCGTTGACCTTTTCCTTACCATGGAAACGCTCTACCGACTGAGCTAAGGGGGCCGTCCACCCGAAGCGACCAGTCGTGCCGCGGGCCTAAAAGAGGGTACAACCTGGCTTGCAGCGAAACCAAACCACGGCGCCGCGGGCAAGCGGTGCGCGGGTCAGCCGGCGTCGCCGGCGCGGCGCGGCTCCCACGCGCTGAGGTCGCTGAACTCGTCGTACTCGCCCTCGACGTCCGAGTCGTCGCCCTCGTTGAGCAGATTGCGCAGCGCGAGGTTGATGGCCTCGCGCCCGTCGCCCAGGTGAAACCGGCGGACGGCCTCGTCGAGCAGATCGATATCGACCTCGACCTCGATCTTCTTCTTCTGCATGGGCAAACGATACCCGGTGCCCTCAGGGCCAATCCGCGCGCGACGCGTCGCCGGCAACCCCTACTCTGGTCACGTGTCAGAGGACCGGTTGTACTTCCGCCAACTGCTCTCCGGTCGCGACTTCGCGGTCGACGACATGATCGCGACGCAGATGCGCAACTTCGCCTATCTGATCGGCGACCGGCAAACCGGGGACTGCGTCGTGGTGGACCCGGCTTACGCCGCGGGCGACCTGCTCGACACACTGGAAGCCGACGGCATGCACCTGTCCGGGGTGCTGGTGACGCACCACCATCCCGACCACGTCGGTGGCTCGATGATGGGGTTCACGCTCAAAGGCCTGGCCGAGCTGCTCGAGCGCGCGGCGGTGCCCGTGCACGTCAACGCCGAAGAGGCGCAATGGGTTTCGCGGGTCACCGGGATCGGCCTGGGCGACCTCACCAGCCACGAGAACCACGACAAGGTCAGCATCGGCGACATCGAGATCGAGTTGCTGCACACCCCGGGCCACACGCCGGGCAGCCAGTGCTTCCTGCTCGACGGCCGCCTGGTCGCCGGTGACACGCTGTTCCTGGAGGGCTGCGGGCGCACGGACTTCCCCGGCGGCGACTCTGACGAGATGTACCGCAGCCTGCAGCGGCTCGCCTCGCTGCCCGGCGACCCCACCGTGTTCCCGGGCCACTGGTACTCCGCGGAGCCCAGCGCGTCGCTGTCGGAGGTCAAGCGGTCGAACTACGTCTACCGCGCCGCGGATCTGGCGCAATGGCGCATGCTGATGGGCGGTTGAGCGGCGCACGGAACATTCCGGGGCGCCCGGCCGGCGACCGGCCCTGTGATATAAGCGGAGGGTGGATTCCATGGGATGGATCCAGGACAGCTGGCATGGGATCACGCATGTCGGATCCAGCACCTGGATCGCGTGGGCGGCCTGGGCCGCCATCGCGCTCGCGGTCGTGACGCTGATCTTCACCAACAGCCAGATCGCCCGCAACCGCCGGCTGGCCGCCGAGCAGACCCGGCCCCACGTCGCGGTGTTCATGGAGCCGCACCCCGCCGACTGGCACGTCATCGAGCTGGTGGTGCGCAACTTCGGCCAGACGGCCGCCTACGACATCGGGTTCCACTTCGAGAACCCGCCCACCGTCGCCGAATACGAGAATGCGTCCGACGGTTACGCCGACGTCTCCGAGCTGCGACTCCCCCAGGAGCTGCCGGTGCTCGCCCCGGGCCAGGAGTTTCGCATGGTGTGGGATTCGGCGCTCGACCGGGCCGAGATCGGCAGCGGGATCGAGTCCCGATTCACCGGGACCGTCACCTATTACGACCGGCCGGCGCGGCGGCGCGGCCGGTCGTTTTTTCAGCGGGAGCGCTCGCCGCTGGAGACCCAGGTGGTCCTCGACTGGGACGCGCTGCCGCCGGTGCAGCGCATCGAGCTGATGACCACCCATGACCTCGCCAAACGGGAGAAGCAGAAGCTGGAGCTGCTGCGCGGCCTGCTCACCTACTTCCATTACGCCAGCAAGGAAACCCGGCCCGAGGTGTTCCGCGGCGAGATCGAACGGATCAACGCCGCGGTGCGCGAGACCCAGGACAGGTGGCGCAGCAGCAACGTCGACGAACCCACCGACGTCAGCCTGCGCTGGAGCAACGCCGAGAACGAACTAGGCAAGCACCGCGGCCAGCCCGCGTCGAGGAGCAACCCATGAGCGGCCCGGTCCACTACAGCCTCAAGGACAACGTGGCGATCGTCCGGATGGACGACGGCAAGGTCAACGCGCTCGGCCCGACCATGCAGCAGGCCCTCGGCGAGGCCATCGACCGCGCCGACGCCGACAACGCGGGCGCGCTGGTGATCGGCGGCAACGACCGAGTCTTCAGCGGCGGGTTCGACCTGAAGATCCTCACCTCCGGCGAGGTGCAGCCCGCGATCGACATGCTGCGCGGCGGCTTCGAACTCGCCTACCGGCTGCTGTCACACCCCAGGCCGGTGGTCATGGCCTGCACCGGGCACGCCATCGCGATGGGCGCGTTCCTGCTGTCCTCCGGCGACCACCGGGTGGCCGCGCACGCCTACAACATTCAGGCCAACGAGGTGGCCATCGGCATGACCATCCCTTACGCAGCCCTCGAGATCATGAAGCTGCGGCTTACGCCGTCGGCGTATCAGCAAGCCGCCGGCCTGGCCAAGACGTTCTTCGGCGAGACGGCCCTGGCCGCGGGCTTCGTCGACGAGATCGTGCTGCCCGAGATGGTCGTCGATCGCGCCGAAGAGGCCGCGCGGGAATTGGCGAACCTGCACCAACGCGCCCACGCCGCGACCAAGTTGCGAGCCCGCGCCGACGCGCTCACCGCTATTCGCGCCGGGATCGACGGTATCGAGGCCGAGTTCGGGGTGTAACGCCCTGCGGCGCTCGCCTATCCAGGGTAGTTTCGGGCCCCCACGGCCGGGTACGCCTTGGGCGTGGCCGCCGATCGCATCGCCGATCCCTGGGGGACGCGGACGCCGTACGAACCCGGCACGCCCTGGCCGGAGCGCGTCGACACCTACCTGGCCGACGGGGTCACTCCCGAATCGGTGGACCGATGGGTCCAGTCCGCGGCGGTGCTGCACTCCAACGGTGACGGCCTGGACATCGCGGTCAAGGACGGGCGGATCGTCGGGGTGCGCGGGCGGGCCGTCGACCGCGTCAACCACGGCAGGCTAGACCCGAAGGACCTCTTCGGCTGGCAGGCCAACGCAGCCAAGGACCGGCTCACCACCCCGCTGATCCGGGTCGGCGACCGCCTGAGGCCGTGCGACTGGGACACCGCCATGGACCGGATCGTGGCGCACAGCCGGCGGCTGCTGGATCGCCACGGCCCCGGATCGGTCGGCTTCTACACCTCCGGGCAATTGTTCCTCGAGGCGTACTACACCCAGGGCGCCATCGCCCACGGGGCGATCGGCACCAACCACGTGGACGGCAATACCCGGCTGTGCACGGCCACGGCGGCCGAGGCGCTGAAGGAGTCCTTCGGCTGCGACGGCCAGCCCGGCTCCTACACCGACGTCGACCACGCCGACGTCATCGCGCTGTTTGGCCACAACGTCGCCGAGACGCAGACCGTGCTGTGGGCGCGGATGCTGGACCGGCTGGCCGGCGGCTCGCCCCCGGCGGTCGTCTGCGTCGACCCGCGGCGCACGCCGGTGGCCCGGCACGCGACCGTACACCTGGCGCCGCTGCCGGGCACCAACGTCGCGCTGATGAACGGGTTGTTGCACGAGATCATCGCCCACGGCTGGATCGACAAGGCCTACGTCGACGCGCATACCGTCGGCTTCGACGAGCTGCGGGGCCGGGTGGGCGAATACCCGCCCGAACGGGTGGCCGCCATCTGCGGGGTGGCGGCCGACGACATCCGGCGCGCGGCCCGGCTGCTGGGCACCGCCCAACGGTTGCTGTCCACCGTGCTGCAGGGCTTCTACCAATCGCATCAGGCCACCGCGGCGGCCGTGCAGGTCAACAACATTCACCTGGTACGCGGCATGCTGGGCAAGCCGGGCTGTGGTGTGCTCCAGATGAACGGGCAACCGACCGCGCAGAACACCCGCGAGTGCGGCGCCGACGGTGACCTGGCCGGGTTCCGAAACTGGGCCAACGACGCCCACATCGCGGAGCTGGCCACCTTGTGGAACCTCGAGCCGCTGCAGATCCCGCACTACGCGCCGCCGACGCACGCCATGCAGATGTTTCGCTACGCCGAGGAAGGCACGCTGCGGATGCTGTGGGTGACGGCCACCAACCCGGCCGTCTCGCTGCCGGAGCTGCCGCGGATCCGCGACATCCTGTCCCAGGACCGGCTGTTCCTGGTGGTGCAGGACATCTTCCTGACCGAGACGGCCGCGCTGGCCGACGTGGTGCTGCCCGCGGCGGCGTGGGCGGAGAAAACGGGCACCTTCACCAACGCCG
>NZ_LZKC01000154.1:0-7714 GCF_001672685.1 Mycobacterium sp. E2462 | reverse complement strand
GAGCGGGCCAAGAAGCTGGCGCCGAAGGGTACCGGGGCGGTGCTGGCGTTCGAGCTGGCCGGGGGCATCGACGCCGGCAAGGCCTTCGTCAACGCGCTGCAGCTGCACAGCCACGTCGCCAACATCGGCGACGTGCGCTCGTTGGTGATCCACCCGGCGTCGACCACCCACGCCCAGCTCTCGCCGCAGGAGCAGCTGACCACCGGCGTCACGCCGGGGTTGGTCCGGCTGGCGGTCGGCATCGAAGGCATCGACGACATCCTGGCCGACCTCGAACTCGGGTTCGCCGCCGCCCGCAAGTACGGCGCCGCAACGTCCGATACCGGCTCCGACCCGCAGGCCGTGGCTGCGTTCTAGAGGAGTCGGCCATGACCATCTTCGAAGTGCCCACCCAGACGCTGCCCGCCGAAGGCGAGATCGGCTTCGTCGACATCGGTTCGCTGACCACCGAGAGCGGCGCGGTGATCGACGACGTCACGATCGCGGTCCAGCGCTGGGGCGAGTTGTCGCCCGCCCGCGACAACGTGGTGGTGGTGCTGCACGCGCTCACCGGTGACTCGCACATCACCGGCCCCGCCGGTCCCGGGCATCCCACCGCCGGTTGGTGGGACGGGGTGGCGGGCCCGGGCGCGCCGATCGACACCGACCGCTGGTGCGCCGTGGCCACCAACGTGCTGGGCGGTTGCCGCGGTTCCACCGGGCCCAGCTCGCTTGCTCGGGACGGAAAGCCTTGGGGCTCAAGGTTTCCCATGATCACCGTGCGCGACCAGGTGGCGGCCGACGTGGCGGCGCTGGCCGCGCTGGGCATCAACGAGGTCGCCGCCGTGGTCGGCGGATCCATGGGCGGCGCCCGCGCCTTGGAATGGATGGTCGGCCACCCGGACCGGGTGCGGGCCGGGCTGCTGCTGGCGGTCGGCGCGCGCGCCACCGCCGACCAGATCGGCACCCAGTCCACGCAGATCGCCGCGATCAAGGCCGACCCGCACTGGCAGGGCGGCGATTACCACGGCACGGGCCTCCGTCCCGACGCCGGGCTGGCGATCGCCCGCCGCTTCGCGCACCTGACCTATCGCGGCGAAGTGGAGCTCGACCAGCGGTTCGGCAACGACAAGCAGGGCGGCGAGGACGGGCGTTACGCGGTGCAGAGCTACCTGGATTACCAGGGAGACAAGCTGTTGGCCCGCTTCGATGCCGGTAGTTACGTCGCGCTGACCGAGGCGCTGAACAGTCACGACGTGGGTCGTGACCGCGGCGGCGTGCCCAGCGCACTGCGCGGTTGCCCGGTGCCGGCCGTGGTCGGGGGCATCTCCTCGGACCGGCTGTACCCGCTGCGCCTGCAGGAGGAGCTGGCCGAGCTGTTGCCGGGCTGCGCCGGTCTGCAGGTGGTCGAGTCGATCTGCGGGCACGACGGGTTCCTCGTGGAGACCGACGCCGTGGGCGACCTGATTCGCCGCACGCTCGAGCTTGCCGACGGGGATGGCGGCGAAGGCACGTGCCGGCGGTGACCCGCTCCCGGCAAGACCAGTCGCTGTCGTTCGGCGCGGCGGCCGCCGCCTACGAACGCGGGCGCCCCTCGTATCCGCCGGAGGCCATCGACTGGCTGCTGCCGGTCGGCGCCCGCAAGGTCCTGGACCTGGGGGCGGGCACCGGCAAGCTGACGACCCGGCTGGTGGAGCGCGGCCTCGACGTGGTGGCGGTCGATCCCATCCCCGACATGCTCGAGGTGCTGCGCACCGCGCTGCCGGAGACCCAGGCCCTGTTGGGCACCGCGGAGGAAATCCCGTTGGAGGACAACAGCGTTGACGCGGTGTTGGTGGCGCAGGCCTGGCATTGGGTGGATCCGGAACGCGCCATCCCGGAGGTGGCCCGCGTGCTGCGGCCCGGCGGTCGGCTGGCGTTGGTGTGGAACACCCGCGACGAGAGGCTCGGCTGGGTGCGGGAATTGGGACGGATCATCGGCAGCGACGGCGACGCGGGCCGCTTCGACGTGGCACTGTCACCGTCGTTCAGCGAGCCGGAGCGCCACCTGGTCGAGTGGACGAATTACGTGACGCCGCAAGCTCTTATCGACCTGGTGGCGTCGCGCAGTTACTGCATCACCTCCCCGACGGAGGTCCGTAGCAGGACGCTCGCCGAGGTGCGCGAATTGCTGGCCACCCATCCGGCACTGGCGAATTCGACCGGCCTGGCGCTGCCCTACGTCACCGTCTGCATCCGCGCGACACTGACAGCCTGACGACTCACCCCGCGCCGTCGTCCTGATGCGGCTTGGCGTTGTCGTCATTGTCGTTGGTGCGCAACAGCTTTTCGGGGTGGTGGTAGGTGTTGGTGCGGGGTTGGCCGCGGTCGAGGTCCGGTGGGGGGATCCATTCGGTGTCGCCGTGGGGGTTTTTTCTGGTGGTCCAGCCGCCGGGTTGTAGGAGGCGGTGGTGGGGTCCGCAGGCGAAGGTGAGGTCGTCGATGTCGGTGCGGTGGGTGTGGGCGTAGTCGGTGACGTGGTGGACTTCGGTGTAGTAGCCGGCGGTGGTGCACCCGGGTGCGGTGCAGCCGCGGTCTTTGGCGTGCAGCATGATCCGTTGGCCGGGGGAGGCCAGGCGTTTGCTGTGATACAGCGCCACCGGCTTCGCATCGTCGAACACGGCGAGGTAGTGGTGGGCGTGGCTGGCCAGGCGGATGACATCACTGATGGGCAGGGTGGTGGCGCCGCCGGTGCGCCCGGTCCCGGCGGCGGCCTGCAGCTCGGCCAGGGTGGTGGTGATGATGATGGTCGCGGGCAGGCCATGGTGGCGGCCCAGGTCCCCGGAGGCGAGCAGGGCACGCAGGGCGGCCAGCAGGGCGTCGTGGTGGCGTTGGGGTGTGGAGCGGTGATCGCCGTCGATGGCCTGCTGTGACGGCGTGCCGTCAACACACGGGGTGTGCTGGTCGGGGTTGCACATGCCGGGGGCGGCGAGTTTGGCTAGGACGGCTTCCAGGGTGGCGCGGGCCTCCGGAGTCAACACGGCGCGCAGTTCGGACATGCCATCGGGCTGTTGGGGCCCCAGGGTCATCGCGCGGCGGCGGGCGCGGTCGGCGTCGTGGTAGGTGCCGTCGGGGTTGAGGCAGTCGGTGAGGATGGCGGCCAGGGCGCTGAGTTGTTCGGGCCGAAAGCGGCGGCCGTGGTCGGCGAGCAGGGTCTGGGTGTGCTCGCGGGTGGGGGCATCGATGCAGCCGGGCAGCTGATGGTAGAACCGGCGGATCACCGCGACCTGTTCACCCCCGAGCTCACCGGCGCGTTGGGCGGCCGCGGCCGCGGCCAGCAGCGGCGGTAGGGGTTGGCCGGTGAGCCCGACGCGCGGACCCAGATCGGCCGCGGCGCCAACCCGGCGGGCGGCTTCGGCGCGGCTGATCAGGGTGCGTTCGGCCAAAGCGTGGGACAGTTTGCCGCCCAGCTCGTGCGGGGCGGCGTCGCGGGCCAGGGCGTTAATCACCGGGTGTTCCAGGGCGGGCAGCATCCGACGCACCCGCTCAACGCGCTCCAATACCGCGAATTTGTCGTTGGTTGCCCAAGTGGCGCAGTGGGATTCGGCCGCTTGGCCGACCGCGGCCTCGATGGCATCGAAGGCCGCCATCACCCGCTCAAGATCAGCCGAACCGCTTGCACTCACACCGCCAAACTAGCCACCACCACCGACAAAAACCGGCACGTTGGGGCAAGGGAAACACAAGTGACACAAGTTGTTTGGCGCAGTTTAGCCACCGCTGAAACGGGAGCAATAAGCGCTGTCAATACACGGCGACGCTGACCAGAGGTCATCGAAATACCCTGTCGTGCATCGGCATTACTACCGGACGGGACGCTGACGCACGCAACGCGCGCGCTCCCCGACGAATCATGATGCGCCCCAATGCAGCATTGCTCAACGTCGCCGGTTTGCCACGACGCCCCCACACCGCACCGCGCGGTGTGACGTTGGCCTTCCGATGGCCTTCCGATGGCCTTCCGATGTCCTTCCGATTTTCCCGCGACGACCTATCCGGCTACGCTGCCCAATAATTCACGAGGCCGACGTCGTGACCTCACGAAACGCTTATTGTGCGAACCTTGATCCCACCGTGTCGTAAACGTGACCGCGATGGCTCAGAGTTCTCAACGAGATCGAGTGCCTCGCGCACTCCGGGCCCAGGGGGAGGCTGCATGAAGGCACTGGTTCGCACGCACAGGTGGATCTGGGATTTCCGTCATCAGCCCCTCACCATCCGGCTGCTCGCCGTGGCCGCCGGGTTGCTCACCGCCGCGGCGACGCTGGCGGCACCGGCCGGGGCCGACGCGGGCACCGACGACAGCTTCATCGACTCGCTCAACCACGCGGGCGTCGACTTCGGCGAACCCGGGAACGCCATGTCCGTCGGCCAGTCGATCTGCCCGATGCTCGCTCAGCCGGGCGGCAATTTCGCCGCGGTCGCGTCCAGCGTCTCCGGCCGGGGCATGTCCCCCACGATGGCCCGCATGTTCACGACCATCGCCATCCAAACCTACTGCCCGGAGGAAATGGCGAACCTGGCGGGCGGCAACCTGTCGGGCGCCATGCCGGGGCAAATCCCGGGCATGGCCGGTCAGATCCCCGGCATGCCGGGACAGCTGCCGGCGGCGGGGCAAATCCCCGGCATGACGGGCGGCCAGCTGCCGGCCATGGCCGGTCAACTCCCGGCGATGGCGGGCCAGCTCCCCGGCATGACGAGCGGCCAGCTGCCGGCGATGGCGGGCCAACTCCCGGCGATGGCCGGTCAGCTCCCGGCCATGGCGGGGCAACTGCCGCGGGCCTAACCGGTTCCCAGCGGATCGATGGTGAACGCGATATAGACCATCGACGCCCCGACGGCCGCAGTGGTGAGGAAGTCGATTCCCTTGCTGCGCACCACCAACAGGCCGGCGCGGTCGTCGGGCAACGCCAACCGCAGCAGCGCCGCGACACCGACACCGATCCCGATCAGCAGCGCGCCGCGGCGCCAGAAGTTCGCGCCCACCAAGACCAGCGCCGTCACGAAGATCAGGCCCACCATCAGGATCGGCCATTGGCTCCGCAGGACGGTCCGCGCGCTCATCCCCGCTCGGCCAGCTCCACGACGTTCGTGAGCAGAAAAGCGCGGGTCAACGGGCCCACCCCGCCGGGATTCGGCGACACGTGGCCCGCCACGTCCCACACGCCGGGATGGACGTCGCCAACCAGGCCGTCGTCGGTCCGGCTCACCCCCACGTCCACGACCGCCGCCCCGGGCCGCACCATGTCGGCGGTCAGCATGTGCGGGACCCCGACGGCGGCCACGATGATGTCGGCCTGCCGGGTCAGCGACGCCAGGTCGCGGGTGCCGGTGTGGCACAGGGTCGCCGTGGCGTTCTCGGAGCGGCGGGTCAACAGCAGCCCCAGGGGGCGCCCGACGGTGACGCCCCGGCCGATGATGACCACGTGCGCCCCCGCGATCTCGACGTCGTAGCGGCGCAGCAGGTGCACGATGCCGCGCGCGGTGCATGGCAGCGGGGCCGCGACGCTGAGCACCAGGCGGCCCAGGTTGGTCGGGTGCAGGCCGTCGGCGTCCTTGTTCGGGTCGACGCGCTCCAGCGCCGCGTTCTCGTCCAGGTGCTTGGGCAGCGGCAGCTGCACGATGTAGCCGGTGCAGTCGGGGTTGGCGTTGAGCTCGTCGATGGTCTCGTTCAGCGTGGCGGCGCTGATGTCGGCGGGCAGGTCCCGCCGGATGGAGGTGATGCCGACCTTGGCGCAGTCGGCGTGCTTGCCGCGGACGTAGGCCTGCGAACCGGGGTCGTCGCCGACCAGGATGGTGCCCAGCCCGGGGGTGCGGCCGGCCGCGGTCAGCGCGGCCACCCGTTCCTTCAGGTCGACGAAGATCTCGTCGCGGGTCGCCTTGCCGTCCAGCGTGATTGCGCTCACGGGCTCAGTCTTTCATGGCCGCCCGGCGCGCCCGGGATCGGCGACCCCCACCACCTCGGGTTGTGATCCCCGTTACGCTCCTGGCATGCCCTCTGACCAGCCCACTGCGCCCGACGTCTTCTCACCGGCAAAGCTGGGGCCCATCACCCTGCGCAACCGCACCATCAAATCGGCCACCTTCGAGGCGCGCACCCCGCACGCGCTGGTGACCGACGACCTGATCGAGTACCACCGGCTACCCGCCGCGGGCGGTGTCGGCATGACGACCGTCGCCTACTGCGCCGTCTCCCCCGGCGGCCGCACCGAGGGCAACGGCATCTGGATGCGGCCCGAGGCCGTGCCCGGCTTCCGGCGGCTCACCGACGCCATCCACGCCGAGGGCGCGGCCGTCAGCGCACAGATCGGCCACGCCGGGCCGGTCGCCAACGCCAAGTCGAACAAGGCCAAGGCGCTGGCGCCGGTGCGGTTCTTCAACCCGATCGGGATGCGGTTCGCGCGCAAGGCGACCCGCGACGACATCAACGACGTCATCGAGGGCCACGCCAACGCCGCGCGGCTGGCCATCGAGGCCGGGTTCGACGCCGTCGAGATCCATCTGGGCCACAACTACCTGGCCAGCGCGTTCCTGTCGCCACTGATCAACCGGCGCAACGACGAGTTCGGCGGGTCTTTGGAGAACCGCGCCAAGCTGGCCCGCGGCATGGTGATGGCGGTGCGCCGCGCGGTGGAGAAAGAGGGCACGCCCATCGCGGTCACCGCCAAGCTCAACATGACCGACGGCGTGCGCGGCGGCATCAGCACCGAGGAGTCGCTGATCACCGCGAAATGGCTGCAGGACGACGGCGGGCTGGACGCGATCGAGCTGACCGCGGGCAGTTCGCTGGTCAACCCCATGTACCTGTTCCGCGGCGATGCGCCGCTCAAGGAGTTCTCCGGGGCGTTCAAACCGCCGCTGCGCTGGGGCATGCGCATGACGGGCAAAAAGTTCCTGCGCGAATACCCCTACCGCGAGGCGTACCTGCTGCGCGACGCCAAGCTGTTCCGCGCCGAACTGTCGATGCCGCTGATCCTGCTCGGCGGCATTAGCAACCGGGAGACCATGGACCTGGCGATGGCCGAGGGCTTCGACTTCGTAGCGATGGCCCGTGCGCTGCTGGCCGAGCCGGACCTGATCAACCGGATCGCCGCCGACAGCGCCCGCACCGGGGTGCTGTCCGCGTGCACCCACTGCAACCGGTGCATGCCGACGATCTACACCCGCACCCGCTGCGTCGTCACGGGCGCACCCGACACCGTCGCCGCCGCCCGGTAGACCACAGGGTCGCAAGCTACAGTTGTGGCGATGTCCGCCCCAGTCCCACCGACGTTGACCGTCCATCACGAAGGATCGGAACGCACCTTCGCAGCGGGCCATGACGTGGTCGTCGGCCGCGACCTGCGGGCCGACATGCGCATCACCCACCCTCTGATCTCGCGCGCACACCTGCTGCTGCGCTTCGACCAGGGCCGCTGGCTGGCCATCGACAACGGCTCGCTCAACGGCACTTTCGTCAACGGCCGGCGCGTGCCGGTCGTCGAGATCCACGACGGGCAGTCGATCAACATCGGCAACCCCGACGGCCCGCAGCTGACCTTCGACGTCGGCCGCCACCAAGGCATGGCCGGGCGCCCGCCGCAGACCGAGTCGATGAACATCCCGGTGGCCGCGCAACCGGCCGGCGTCGCCGAGCAACAGGTCGAACGCGCCCGTCGAGGAGTCGACCGCGGCGTGGTAGCACGGCGCGATGGGG
>NZ_LZKC01000153.1:0-11058 GCF_001672685.1 Mycobacterium sp. E2462 | reverse complement strand
GCGCATGCAGGGCGTATTCGGCGTTTTCATCGGCACCTTCCTGATCGGCCTCCGCGAGGGGCTCGAGGCGGCGCTGATCGTGAGCATCGTCGCGGCGTTCCTCAAACGAAACGGCCAATCGACTCGCCCGCTGGTCGCCGGCGTCACGCTGGCGGTCCTGGTCAGCGCCGCGGTCGGCGTCGGGCTGGACGCCTTCGCGGCGAGCCTGCCGCAGGCCCGGCAGGAGGCGATGGAAGCGGTCATCGACGCCGTCGCGGTGGTGTTCGTCACCTCCATGATCGTCTGGATGAACACCCACTCCGCGCGCCTCAAGGGTGGCCTCGAACGCGACGCCCGGCGCGCGATGAGCCGCGGTGGCGCGCTGGCGCTGGCGGTGATGGCCTTCCTGGCGGTGCTCAAAGAGGGCTTCGAGACGTCGGTGTTTCTGCTGGCGGCCGCCCAGACGTCGCATGGCAGCCGGTGGGCGGCCGCGCTGGGCGGCGCGTCAGGCATCGCCGTGGCCATCGGGCTGGGCGCCGGCCTCTACGCCGGCGGCCTGCGCCTCAACCTCGGCCGGTTTTTCCGCGTCACCGGCGTGTTCCTGGTGCTCATCGCCGCGGGGCTGGTGCTGGGCGCCCTGCGCTCGGGTCACGAGGCGGGCTGGGTGAACCTCGGGCAGCAACGGGTGCTCGACCTGTCCCGGTGGATACCCCCGGACTCCGTGCCGGGCGCGCTGATCACGGGGATGTTCGGCATTCCCGCCGACCCGCGGCTCGTCGAACTGCTGGGCTGGGCGGCCTACGCGGTGCCGGTGCTGATCGTGTTCTGCTGGCCGGACGGGCTTGCCGCCGCACCGCGAACGCGGGCCAGGGTGCTGACGGCCGCGGCGCTGACATCGTTGGTCGCCGCCGCCCTGCTGACCCTCGCCGTGCCGGCCGCCCACCCGGTGAGCTGCGGGCGGCAGCGCGTCGTGAGCGACCAGGCCGGCCGCACCGCGCGGGTCGCGGTGTCCACCGGCCCGCAGCGCGCGACGCTGACCATCGCCGACGCCGCGAACGTGCACACCCTGGCGCTGTCGCCGGCCGGCGAGCAGGCCGTGGACGGCGTCGGGGTGCGCGCCTGGCAGGCGACGGCCGGCGACGCGGCCGCCGCGGACGCCCCACCCACGGTGACCCTCGAGCAGCTCGTCGACTTAACGGGCGGCCGGTTGCCGGTGGGGGTGTCCGCCGCACGTACCTCCGGCGCGTTCCGCGTGCAGTGGAACACCTCGACCGTGTACTCGGTATTGGCCGCCGGTGACTGCGTGGTGAGCGCGCGAGCGTCGACCAATCGCACCGCAACCCTGACCGGCGGTGGCCTGGCCGCCGCCAGGACGGTGAGCATCGGAGGCCTGACCACGGATTGGTCGACCACCGCGGACGACGATCGCCGGACCGCGGCGCAACTCGCGGCCGACGGGTACGACGCGGCGCAACCCAGGCTGTGGGCGGTGTGGCTCCCGTTGCTGCTCGGCGGGCTTGCCCTGCTCTGCGGCGTTCGCGCTGTAGCCTCGACGCGGCGCTGGCAGCCGCCCCGCCGCGCAAGAAAGGAGACCGGGTGAGGGCGTCACACGAAGCGGGCGTATCGCGCGGAATGCGTTGGGTCGCAACGGGTCTGCTGATGGCCGCGGTGGTGGCCGAGGCGTCGGGGTGCGGCCACTCCGGCGGCCGGTCGGCGCCCGCCGGCAAACCCGGCAGCAGCAACGCGGTCAAAGTGACGTTGAGCAACAACGCCGGCAAAGACGCCTGCGCCCTCGACAACACCAGCGTGCCCGCCGGCCCCGTGACCTTCACCATCGCCAACACCAACTCGCCGGGGATCAGCGAGGTCGAATTGCTGCGGGACCAGCGCATCGTGGGTGAAAAGGAAGACCTGGCCCCGGGTCTGGACCCGGTCTCGTTCACCGTCACCCTCGACGGCGGGTCGTATCAGTTGTACTGCCCCGGCGCGAGCACCGAATACCAGAACCTCACGGTGACGGGCCGCGCGCCCGCGTCGCCGACGGGCACCGTCGCGACCATCCTCACCCAGGGCACCAAGGACTACGCCGCGTACATCGTCAACCAGGTCGCTCAACTCGGTGACGGGGTCAAGGCGCTGGACGCCGCGGTGCAGCAGGGCAACGTCGAGGCCGCGAAAGCCGCCTACGGTAAAGCGCGCCTGTTTTGGGAACGTTCGGAGTCCGCCGTCGAGGGTTTCATCCTGGTGGGCTTCGCGGTGGGTGACAACGCCGGAAGCCTCGATTATCTGATCGACATGCGCGAGTCCACCCCGGTGGACGCGAAGGTGGGCTGGAAAGGCTTCCACGCCATCGAACGCGATCTGTGGCAAGGCGGCACAATCACCCCGGGAACCAAGGCCTTCAGCTCCGAATTGGTCGGCAACGTCGCCAAATTGAGCGCGATCGTCGCCCTCCTGGAGTACAAGCCGGAAGACCTCGCCAACGGGGCCAGTGACCTCATCGAGGAGGTGCAGAACACCAAGATCACCGGTGAGGAGGAGGCCTTCAGCCACCTCGACCTAGTCGACTTCTCGGGCAACGTCGAAGGCGCGCAACAGGCCTACGCCTCGCTGCGGCCGGGACTGGACAAGATCGACGCCGCCCTGGTCAAACAGATCGATCAGCAATTCCAGGCGGTGCAGAACACCCTCGACGGGTATCGGGACCCGTCCGCGTTGGGTGGATACCGGACCTACACTCCCGCGTTGCGGGCCAGCGACGCCCCCAAGCTGACCGCGGTGATCCAGCCGCTGCACCAAAGCCTGTCCACGGTGGCGCAAAAGGTCGTGGCGGCACACTGACATGGGCGCACACCACGACTCCGGCGGCAAAGACGCCGACGCAGAAGACCACGTGAAAGACAACGCGAACGGTGTTGCCGCGCAACCACCCTCAGTGACGCGTCGGCGCCTGCTCGGCGGTGCCATGCTGGCCGGTGCCGCCGTCGGCGCGGCGGGCGGCGGTGTCGCCGGGTACGCGGCGGCGACCGACCGCGACGGTGCCGCCGACGACACCGTCGACCTGCGCCGCAGTTACCCGTTCTACGACCAGCCGCATCAGGGCGGAATCGCCACGCTGCCACAGCGATACGCGATGTTCATGTCGTTCGCGCTCGGCGCCGGCGTGGGACGTGCGGCGTTGCAGACGCTGCTGGCGCGCTGGTCGGCCGCCGCGGCGATTCTGCAGCAGGGCAAGCCCGTCGGCACGGTGCAACCGTCGGGCGAGGTACAGCCCCCGGCCGACACGGGGGAGGCCTACGGGCTGAGCCCCGCCAGCCTCACCGTCACCATCGGGCTGGGCCCGTCGCTGTTCGGCGACCGGTTCGGGCTGGCGACCCGACGGCCGGCCGTGTTCACCGACCTGCCGCCGCTCAACGGGGACAACCTCGATCCCCGGCTGCGCGGCGGTGACCTGTCGGTCCAGGCGTGCGCCGACGACCCACAGGTCTGCTACCACGCGGTCCGCAACCTGGCCCGCCTCGGCCGCACCATCGTCTCGCCCTCCTGGTCGGTTCTGGGCTTCGGCCGGGCGTCCGCAGGGCCCGGCCAGAGCACCCCGCGAAACCTATTGGGATTCAAGGACGGCACCCGCAACATCGGTTCCGACGCGGAGTACGCCCGGTTCGTGTGGGTCGACCACAGCGACCAGCCCTGGATGGACGGCGGCACCTATCAAGTCGTCCGCAAGATCCGGATGCTGCTCGAGACGTGGGACGTCGACAGGATCGGCAACCAGCAACGGATCTTCGGGCGCACCAAGGCAGAGGGTGCGCCGTTGTCCGGCAAGGCGGAATTCGACGCGCCCGATTTCACGGCCAAGGGCGCCGACGGCGGATTGCTCATCGACCCGCGGTCGCACATCGGGCTCGCCGCCCGGGAGAACAACGACGGCGTCATGATCCGCCGGCGGTCCTACAACTACACCGACGGCCTGGACGCCAACGGCCAGCTCAACGCCGGCCTCCTGTTCATCTCCTACCAAAAAGATCCCCGCGATTTTATCCGGCTGCAGAACCGGCTGGGCGCCAACGACCTGCTGAACGAATACATCCGACACATCGGCTCAGCAATCTTTGCGGTGCCGCCCGCCCCAAAGGAGGGCCACTACATCGGTCAAAACCTCTTCGACTGAGCAAACGCGCCAGGCGCCCGGCCCGCCGGGGGCGGCGGTCGGTTACGGATGTGTGAGGTTCGGTGTCGTCGCGGTAAAACGTCGGCGGGCCGCGTCACGCTCGACCCCTGGCGACGCACTAACCCCATGTTGGTCCCACACCCCGCTATGGAAGGAAAGACACATGAGCGACGCGCTCGTCATCGACGCCGAAGGCCTCGACAAGCTCTCCTGTAACGCCAAGGCCAACCCGGAAACCGGCAAGAAGACGCTGAAGGCGAAGACGGTGTGCGAAACCGGGTTCCGCAACATGACCTACGTCCGCGACCTGGCGCCGATGCTGGTGGGCGAGCCGCCCGCGCTGCTGGGCGACGATTCGGCGCCCAACCCCTCCGAGACCGCGCTCGCCGCCCTGGGTTCGTGCGTGTCGGTGGGGCTGCTCGCCAACGCCACCCACCGCGGTGTGACGCTGACGAAGATCGAGGTGGAGATGGAAGGCGACATCGACATCTCCGCGGTGTGGGGCGTCGGGGACACCCCGGAGGGCAAGCGGCTCGGCTTCAGCGCGGTGCGCTGCAAGGTGACGCTGGCGGGAGACGCCGACGAGGCGACGCTCAAGGAAATCCACGACAACGCCATCGCGTGGTCACCGGTGGTCAACACGTTCAGCAATCCGGTGAGCGTCGGCTCGACGCTGTCCATCGGCTGAGACCCTCGAGACGGGACGGCCAAGCGTGGCAAGCACATTGACGAAGCAGGAGCTGGCGCAGATCATCCGGCTGGCACGGCTCAAACACGGGTTGAGTTGGGCAAAGATCGCCGAATCCATCGGCAAAGACCGCGCGTGGACGGTCGCTGCCCTACTCGGCCAGCACCCGATGACACCGGAGGACGCCGCGATCGTGGCGGAGCTGCTCGAGCTCGACGACGAGGCGGTCGCGGTTCTGCAGCTGGCGCCCTACCGTGGCAGCGACCCCGCCGTGGTGTCCGACCCGACCATCTACCGCTTTCATGAGGCGCTGTCGGTCTACGGTCCCGCCATCAAGGAGCTGATCCACGAGGAGTTCGGTGACGGCATCATGAGTGCGATCAACTTCCAGCTCAGCGTCGAACGCCGGCCCGACCCGCAGGGCGACCGGGTGATCGTGACTTTCGATGGGAAGTTCCTCGACTACGCGTGGAAGCATGGGGAGGTGCAGGGATGACCGCGGCCGTCGACGCCGGACTGAGCCTGCTGGAATCTCAACTCCTTCCGGACATCCGCGCCCACGCCGACGCGTTGGACCGTGACGAAGACACCTCGCGCCGCAGCTTCGCGGCGCTGGGTGGGGCAGGCCTGCTGGGGCTGGGGGCTCCCGGCAACGCCGACGGGCGCCTACCGCAGATGGCCGACGTGATCGGCCGGATTTCCGCGGAATGCATGAGCACCGGCTTCTCGCTGTGGGCGCATCGCATGGCGGTCGAGTATTTGCTCACGGCCGCAACGCCGTTCGGGATCGCCGCGGCCGAACGGCTGCTCGGCGGGACCACGCTGGGTGTCACCGGGATGGCCTCGGCCTTCAAGGACGTGGCCGGCTGCGGCAGCCTGGACCTTTCCGCCGCACCGGTCGAGGGCGGTTACCGGCTCTCCGGCGCCATCCGGTGGGCCAGCAATCTGTACGACGACTCACTGATGATCACCGCCGCGCAAACCGAGGCCGGCGATAAGTTGATCGTGGCCCTGCCGCTCGGCACGCCGGGTGTCGCGCTCGGAGATCACTTTTCGCTGCTCGCCATGGGCAGCACCGCGTCGTCGTATCTGACACTGCAGGACGCGTTCGTCGCAGCGGAGCAGGTGCTGACCACCGATTTCGCCGGGTTCCTCGCCGCCGTCCGGCCGACGTTTCTGGTGCTGCAGTCAGCGATGTGCCTGGGGCTGACGCAGACCACGGTGGCCCAGGCGAAGCTCGGATTGACCGGCGTGAACGCCGTGTTCGCGGGTGAGGTCGACGACGTGGCGCAGCGGTTGGCCGCCGCGCAGCAGGAACTGGCGGCTCTGGCGGCGCGCGTCGGTGGCACGCAGCCGCCCAGCAAGAGGGAGTTGCTGACGTTGCGGCTCGCGTCCGCCGAGATCGCCAGCGGCAGCGCGGCTTTGGAGATCCGTACCGCGGGCGGTAAGGGATACGCGAGCCGCACGCCCGCGAGCCGGCGCTACCGCGAGGCCGCGTTCATACCGGTTCAGTCGCCGTCCGAGGGTCAGCTGCGGTGGGAACTCGAGCGTTGCGAGTGAGCGACGGCCCGGGCCGACGGTGACGCCGGCACCGCCGAGGGCATCGCCGTCCGAAGGGCCCGGGTTCGAGCCGGCCGCCGAGCTTCTCGTCGGCGGGGTCCCGCTGAGCAGCCTGGTCCGCGACTACCACCGGGCGATGCTCAATTTCGCTCGCACCGTGGTGGATTCACCGGTCGCGGCCGAAGAGGCCGTGCAAGAGGCGTGGGTGCAGGTTCTGCAATCGTCGAGTTCGTTCGAAGGGCGTTCCTCCGTGGCCACCTGGTTATTCGCCATCGTCAAGAACACCGCGATCCGGCATCGTCGCCGGGAGTCGCGGATCCGGCAACACGAGGTGTTGGCCGCGACCGACGGCACCGACCCCGACCCGCTGTCGGGTCGGATGCACCCCGCCGGGCATCCGGACGCCGGGCACTGGCGGGTGCCGCCGTCGGGTCGCTTCCTACCCGAAGACCACACCGTCACCAAGGAACTCGTCGGGCAGGTGCGGGCGGCGCTCGACGCGCTGCCGCCGCGGCAACGGCAGCTCATCATTCTGCGCGACCTCGCCGGCGCCTCCGGTGACGAGGCCGCGGCCATCCTGGACCTCTCCGCGGAGGCGCAGCGCGCCCTGCTCTACCGCGCCCGAGGCAACCTGCGCAACGAATTGGAGAGGACGTATCAGCGATGACCGTCTACGACAACACGGTGCCCGCCATGGACTGCGTCGATTTCGTGCGTCTCGTCGACGACCTCGTCGACTCGCCCCCGCAACGCTGGGGCGCGATCGTCGCCAAGCACCTCGACGAATGCCCGCCGTGCCTGGTGTACCTCCAGCAGATGCAAGACCTCAAGATCTTGCTCAACCACGTCTTCGACGGCGAGAAGCTCAGCGACGACCACGTCGCGGGGGTCATCGACGCAATCGACGTGCTGCGCGACGCCGACCGACCGTGACGAAAGTCCAACGGCCCGGCCGCTGAGGACCAAAGCCTCACGCCGACGCGCCCTCCGGCGAATACCGTCATTCGCGATGGGAGGAGATGGACATGTCGACAACCGGAGAAAAGCTCGGCGTCGTCGTCGCGGTCGACGGCTCGCCCGCGTCCGAAGCGGCCACCCTGTGGGCCACTTCCGAAGCAACCCTGAGGAACGTTCCCCTGACCGTCGCGCACGCGGTGGCCACCCCCACCGCCTACTGGCCGCCCGTGCCCTACCCGGATTCGCTGGGCATGCGACTGGAGGACGAGGGCAAGAAGGCCGTCATGCACGCCATGAAGATCGCCGACGAGTCGATGCCCGCCGACCGTAAGGTTCCGCTCGTCCGGCGGCTGGAGTACGCGGCACCGGCGCTGGCCCTGATCACCCTCTCGGCGGCGGCGGAGTTGCTGGTCGTCGGCAATGCCGGACGCGGTGCGCTGACGCGCGGCCTGCTCGGCTCGGTCACGTCCACCGTGGTGCGCCACGCGCACTGCCCCGTCGCGGTCGTCCGCGACAGGCCACTGCCGGATCCGCACGGTGGTCGGCCCGTCCTGGTCGGGATCGACGGCTCGCCCGCGTCCGAGCTGGCGACGGCGATCGCGTTCGACGAAGCGTCGCGCCGCGGCGTCGATCTGGTGGCCCTGCACGCGTGGAGCGACGTGATGGGGGCTGAAATCGCCGACCTGGATTGGTCGATGGTAGAGGCCGAAGCCGAGCGGCACCTCGCCGAAAGCCTGGCCGGCCTTCGCGAACCCTATCCCGACGTCCCCGTGCACCGCATCGTGGTGCGCGATCATCCCGCCCGGCAGCTTGCCGAAAAAGCCGAGGGCGCACAGCTTGTCGTCGTCGGCAGCCACGGCCGTGGCGGGTTGACTCGCCTGCTGCTGGGCTCGGTCAGCAACGCGGTGGTGCACTCGGTTCGAGTGCCCGTGATCGTCGCCCGGCCTAAGGCCTGACCTCGTCACCCGCGCGTCCGCGGCCGGGCCGGCCACGCGGCGGGCTGGCCGCTGCGGGCGGGGCGTGGGCGTTTCTCGTCACCTGCCCGAAACCCACGTCGGCTATGTTCGGCCGGAACCGGCGTGGGAGGCGTGCATGACCGAACAGGACACCGACAACCCGTCCGCCACCGCGGACCTCGACACGATGACGGCGACGCGCGAGACGCTGGAGGATTACACGCTGCGCTTCGCGCCCCGCAGCTACCGGCGCTGGTCGACGGCCGTGGTGGGAGTTTCGGCGCTGGGCGGCATCGCCTATCTCGCCGACTTCGCGATCGGAGCCAACATCGGCATCGCCTACGGCACCGGCAACGCGTTGTGCGGCATCGCGATCTTCGCCGCGGTGATCGTCGCGACCGGCGTGCGTTGGCCTACTACGCCGCCCGCTACAACCTTGACCTTGATCTGATCACGCGGGGCAGCGGGTTCGGATATTACGGCTCGGTCGTGACCAACGTGATCTTTGCGACGTTCACGTTCATCTTCTTCGCCCTCGAGGGTTCGATCATGGCCCAGGGCCTCAAACTCGGCCTGGGAGTGCCGCTTTGGGCCGGCTATGCCTGCTCGACGCTCGTCATCTTCCCGTTGGTCATCTACGGCATGAAAGTGCTGTCACAGCTCCAACTCTGGACGACCCCGTTGTGGCTGGTGCTGATGGTCATCCCGTTTGGTTATCTCGTGGTGAGCCACCCGGAGTCGATTCAGCAGTTCTTCGCCTACGGCGGGCGCGCCCACAGCGGCGCGGTGAACGCCGGGTCCAGCCTGCTGGCCGCCGGTGTGTGCCTGTCGCTGATCGCCCAGATCGCCGAGCAGATCGACTACTTGCGGTTCATGCCGCCGCGCACCCCCGCCAACGCGCGCAGTTGGTGGACGTGGACGCTGCTGGCCGGCCCCGGCTGGGTGGTGTTCGGGGCGCTCAAACAGATCATCGGCTTGTTCCTCGCCGTCTACCTGATCTCCCATGTCGCGGGCTCCACCCCGGTCGCCAACCAGCCCGTGCACCAATTCCTGCTGATCTACCGCAATTTCATGCCGAATTGGCTGGCGCTCACGCTGGCCGTGGTGTTGGTCGTGCTCAGCCAGGTCAAGATCAACGTGACCAACGCCTACTCGGGGTCGCTGGCGTGGACCAATTCGTTCACCCGCGTCACCAAGCACTACCCGGGACGCGTGGTGTTCCTGGGCGTCAACCTCGCCATCGCGCTGGTCCTGATGGAAGCCAACATGTTCGACGTCCTGAACACCATCCTCGGCTTCTACGCGAACTGCGGGATGGCCTGGGTGGTGACCGTAGCGTCGGACATCGTCTTCAACAAATACCTGCTCAAGCTGTCGCCGAAAGTGCCGGAGTTTCGTCGCGGCATGCTCTACGCGATCAACCCGGTCGGGTTCGGTTCCATGCTGTTGGCCGCGGGCCTGTCCGTCGCGGCCTTCTTCGGCGGGCTTGGCGCCACCCTGCGGCCGTTTTCGCCGCTGGTGGCGATCGTGATCGCCGTGGCGTTGCCGCCGATCCTCGCGGTGGCCACCGGGGGCAGGTACTACCTGCGACGTCACGACGACGGCATCGATCTTCCGATGTACGACGAACACGGCAACCCCTCGGGCGCGCAGCTGAAATGCCATGTCTGCCATCACGATTACGAGCGGCCCGACGTGTTGGCCTGCCAGACGCACGGCGCGCACGTCTGCTCGCTGTGTCTGTCCACCGATAAGCTCGCCGACCACGTGCTCCCGGCGCACGGCGGCTAGGACGCCGGGCGCCCGTCCCGCGACGCCGGCTGCGGACGGGCGGCGCGGGTGGGACGCAGCGCCACCAGCAGCACTCCGGCGGCGAACAGCCCCGCGACCCACCACGGAAACTGGCCGTCGGGAGCGAACCCCCCGGCGGCCAGCACCGACAGCGCGTAGGCCGCCATCGCCGCGCCGAGGAGCAGGACCGGTGCACCCGCGCGCTGCGGCCACGGAACGCCGAACTGGGGGAGGGGCGCGGCGAAGACCCGCCGGCCCACCCACAGCACCGCGATCTCCGCGCCGGTCACGGCGGCCAGGATCGCAACCCACTCCGCCCGGGCCAGCCACCAGTCGGCGGTGCCTTCCTCCGGTTGCGGCAAGAGTCCGGCCGGATAGCCGACGACCGCGACGACGACGACCGGGATCATGTGCCACAGGTACAGGGCCATGATGTTGCGGTTACCGATCGCCAGCGCGCGCCGGACGCCCGCGGCCCGCAACACCCGGTTCAGCGTGGGCGCCAACGCCATCACGATTCCCGTCTGCGCGCCGGCGAACGCCAGCAGCGCCACGGTGGGCGGGGTTGTGTTGTCGATCGTCTGGCCCGGGACGCCGATCATGCTGACCGGATACAGCCGCGCCCAGATGAGCAGCGCCAGCGTCGCCGTCGACGCCGCGGCCAGTAGCGCCGGCCTGCGGCCCGCCAAATGGCCGCCGCGCCAGCAGATCCCGAGCTGATAGAGCGCTCCCCAGGCCAGCAGGTAGTTCAACCAGTCTAGGTATTGCACGTGAGCACCCAGCCGGACCGCGTCGACCACGGCGACGGCCACCGCCAGGGCGGACG
The DNA here is from genome assembly GCF_001672685.1 of Mycobacterium sp. E2462. Classification (NCBI taxonomy): domain Bacteria; kingdom Bacillati; phylum Actinomycetota; class Actinomycetes; order Mycobacteriales; family Mycobacteriaceae; genus Mycobacterium; species Mycobacterium sp. E2462. The sequence goes on along the minus strand of NZ_LZKC01000153.1, from coordinate 130 downwards.
GCGCCAGCAGCCCCCAGCGGCGTTGCGCGGCAACGGCAATGGGGGTCAGGGACACGACCACCAGATACACGGCCAAGAACCACAGGTGCATCGCCACCGCCCAGCCCGCGTACTCCAGCACCGCGCCCGC
>NZ_LZKC01000152.1:0-1818 GCF_001672685.1 Mycobacterium sp. E2462 | reverse complement strand
CCTGCTGCCCGACGCGAACCACGCGAACCTGACGGTGTGGTTGGCCAACCTGACCCTGACGCAGATCTATGTGCCGTTGACTCTCACCGGTGGCCTGACGCAGATGTGGAGCCTTTCGGTGGAGGTGAGCTTCTACCTGGCGTTGCCGATCCTGGCGCTGCTGGCCCGGCGCCTGCCGGTGCGCGCCCGGGTGCCGGCGATCGCCGCGCTGGCGGCGGCGAGCTGGGCGTGGGGCTGGATCCCCTTCGGGCAGGGCGGCGGGATGAATCCACTGAACTGGCCGCCGGCCTTCTTCTCCTGGTTCGCCGCCGGCATGGTGTTGGCCGAGTGGGTGCACGAGCCGGTCGGCGCGCCGGCGCGCCTGGCGCGCCGACGCCTGCTGATGGCCGCCGTCGCCGTGGCGGCGTACCTGGTGGCGGCGTCGCCGCTGGCCGGGCCGGAGGGCCTGGCCCAGGGCAGTGCGGCGCAGTTCGCGGTCAAGACCGCGATGGGTTCGGTGGTGGCGTTCGCGCTCGTCGCGCCGCTGGTGCTGGATCGGGCGGACACCCCGCACCGGCTGCTGGGCAGCACCGCGATGGTGACGCTGGGCCGCTGGTCCTACGGCCTGTTCATCTGGCACCTGGCGGCACTGGACATGGCCTTTCCGGTGCTGGGGATCTTCCCGTTCAACGGCGGCATGCCGGTGGTGCTGGCGGTGACGCTGATCTTCGGCTTCGCGATCGCCGCCGTCAGCTACGCCCTCGTGGAATCGCCGTGCCGGGAAGCGCTGCGGCGCTGGGAGAGACGCCGCATCCCGGCCGAGCCGGCCGTCGACGCGGAGGCGGACGCGATCGCGCCCTAGTTGGTGCGGTCCAGCCAGCGTTCCAGGACGTCCGCCGAGGGCTGGCGCAGGGACCGCTCGATCTTGTCGAACAGGTCCGCGCCGTGCTCGACCGTCGATCTGACGAGGTCGCCGAGCGCCTGCGGGTGAATTCCGTGGGTCAACAGGTAGGCGTTTTCCCCGACGACGCTGACGTGCCCGGGGTGGGGCGTCTCGCGCACGAAGGCCTTGGGCCAGTGGGTGTCGCGGTTCCACTCGTTGACCAGTTCCAGCAGGCGCGGGCGCTCGGCCGCCGGGTAGTGCGCGGCGGGGCTGATCGACACCTCCAGGATATCGCGCCGTAACCCGTTGATGCGCAACGTGATTGACAGCTTTCCGCGCGAATGCGGGGACGTCAGCAAGAACTCCTCGCCGTCATCGCTGCGGAAGAAGCGCAGCGGATGCGAGCGCAGGTAGCGTTCGATCAACTCGGTGCTCAACGGCTCGATCTGCATGGGTCCTCCCGGACGCGGTCTGTGGTCGAACCGATACTGCGGGCGGAGCCTTGGAGCATTCTTGGACGCGCGCGTCAGCCGGGCTGCGCGACGTGCCGGCGCGCCAGGATCGCGTCGCGCACCGCCGAGCGCCGCGCCTTGCCGGCGTCGTCGCGCAGGGGGGCGTCGACGAATTCCACGAAGTCGTCGGCGGGCGGCACCTTGTACGCGGCCACGCTGTCGCGCAGGAACGCCCGCACGCCCGCCGCGTCCAGGGCCGAGCCCTCGCTGGTTTGCACCAGCGCGTAGGGCACCTGCCCCAAGTCGCCGTCGTTCGGGTCGGGGATGCCGACGATCAAGCAGGACAGCACCTCCGGGTGGGCGGACAGGGCGTTCTCGATCTCGGCGGGATACACGTTGCGGCCGCCCACGGTGAACATGTCCACCCGCCGGTCCGACAGGTACAGGAAACCCTCGGAGTCGAAATGCCCCAGGTCGCCCAGGGAATCCCACCCGTCGCGGCTC
>NZ_LZKC01000151.1:0-2899 GCF_001672685.1 Mycobacterium sp. E2462 | reverse complement strand
CGGCAGCGTCCGAGGCGTTCTTCCAGGTCGACGCCGGGCTGCGCCCGGAAGGCCGCAGCGGTGAGCTGGTGCGCACCCACTTCGGTGAACGGCACCACGGGTTCGTCCTCGACCGTGGCGGCCAGGTCGAGCGCCGCCAGCACGAGCAGCTGGTCGCGGTAGCGGGTGCGCAGCCGGGTCTGCACCGGTTCGGCGGCGTCCGTCTCGGCCAGGCACTCGGTGAACATCTCGTGCAGCCGGTCACGGCTGGGCAGTACGACGTTGCCGCGCAACAACTTCCACGATTGCGGGTACACGGCGAGGTGATCGCCGAGGGCCAGCGACGAGCCGAGCACGGAGAACAGCCGCCCGCGCAGGGCGCGCTCGGTCAGCAGGGCGGCGTTGAGCTCGTCCCAGCCCGCACCGAGGTTTTCCCGCAGCCGCATCAGTGCCCGCAGCGCGGCGTCGGGATCCGGTGCGCGCGACAGCGACCACAGCAGGTCGACGTGGGGCTGGTCGTCGTGGTCGTACCAGCCGAGCTGGCTCAGCCGGTCGTTGGCGGGCGGGTCGACCAGCCCGAGCCGACCTACGCTGGGCAGCCGGGGGCGCTGCGTCGCGGGTCTGGTCACGACCACGACGGTAGCGCACCCCCCGGCGCTTCAGGCACGAGCGGCGCGCCGCCGCATCGACACGTCTTACAGCGACAGGTAGGTGCTCAGCTCGTACGGCGTGACGTGGCTGCGGTAGTTCGCCCATTCAGTGCGCTTGTTGCGCAGGAAGAAGTCGAACACGTGCTCCCCCAACGTTTCCGCGACCAACTCCGAGGACTCCATGGACCGCAGCGCGCTGTCCAGGCTCGTCGGCAGCTCGCGGTAACCCATCGCGAGGCGTTCCTCCGGGGTCAGATCCCACACGTTGTCCTCGGCCTGCGGGCCCAGCACGTAACCCTTCTCCACCCCGCGCAACCCCGCCGCCAGCAACACCGCGAACGCCAGGTACGGGTTGCAGGCCGAATCGGGGCTGCGCACCTCGACCCGGCGCGACGACGTCTTGTGCGGGGTGTACATCGGCACGCGCACCAGGGCGGACCGGTTCGCCGCGCCCCAGGACGCCGCGGTGGGTGCCTCGCCGCCGTGCACCAGCCGCTTGTAGGAGTTCACCCACTGATTGGTGACGGCGCTGATCTCGGAGGCGTGCTCGAGGATCCCGGCGATGAAGGACTTGCCCACGTCGGAGAGCTGCAGCGGGTCGTCGGTGCTGTGGAACGCGTTGACGTCGCCCTCGAAGAGGCTCATGTGGGTGTGCATGGCCGAGCCCGGGTGCTGCCCGAACGGCTTGGGCATGAACGACGCCCGCGCCCCGTTCTCGATCGCGACCTCCTTGATGACATAGCGGAACGTCATCACGTTGTCGGCCATCGACAGGGCGTCGGCGAAACGCAGGTCGATTTCCTGCTGCCCGGGCGCGCCCTCGTGGTGGCTGAACTCGACCGAGATGCCCATGAACTCCAGGGCCTCGATGGCGTGCCGGCGGAAGTTCGACGCCGAGTCGTGGACCGCCTGGTCGAAGTAGCCGGCGTTGTCGACGGGAACCGGCGGCACCAACCCGTCGTCGGAACCGGGCTTGAGCAAGAAGAACTCGATCTCCGGGTGCACGTAGCAGGAGAAGCCGAGGTCGTTGGCCTTCTGCAGCTGTCGGCGCAGCACGTGGCGGGGATCCGCCCAGGACGGCGACCCGTCCGGCATGGTGATGTCGCAGAACATCCGCGCCGAGTGGTGATGACCGGAGGCGGTGGCCCAGGGCAGCACCTGGAACGTCGACGGGTCGGGGTTGGCGACGGTGTCGGACTCCGAGACCCGCGCGAACCCTTCGATCGAGGAGCCGTCGAAGCCGATGCCCTCCTCGAAAGCCCCTTCGAGTTCGGCCGGGGCGATCGCCACCGATTTGAGGAAACCGAGCACGTCCGTGAACCACAGCCGGACAAAGCGGATGTCCCGTTCCTCCAGCGTGCGCAGGACAAATTCCTTCTGGCGATCCATAACCCCGAACACTATGCAACCGCTGTTAATTCCGTGTTACCAACGCCCGTTCAGAACCGTTGCCGCCCGTCCCGGCGGGGAACGGGGCGCGGCGCCCGGGCCCGGCCGCGGGCTACGGCAGCTGGCCCTGATGGGCCGGGCAGTAGACCTGTACGGACGCGGTGATGAACTTGACCGCGGTGCGCCGCACGCGGTCACCGACGATCCGCAGCGACGGGTTGTCCGCGTAGGCCGTGTTGACTTCCTCGTCCACCGCGGCGTCGAACGAGGCGCCGTGGTCGAGCTCGCCACAGATTTCGTGGGCGCGGTAGACCAGGCCCGGCACGTTGTCGGTGGCGGGGATTTGCTGCTGGGCGAGCAGGGCGACGAACTGGTCCTGCTGGCTGTCGGCGCCGGCCACACCGGCGCCGAGCACCGCGGCGATCAGCGCCGCCGAGACGCCGGCGAGGGCGGCGGCGTGCGGACCGGTGAAGCGAGTGTGCAACGGCGGAATCCCTTGGGAGTCACCCGCTCGGCGTCGCTGGCGATCGACATCGAGCGTTAACAGCGCAGGCCGCTGGCGCCTGCAATGATGGGCATCGTAACTGCTCATCACGGGATGTCACCACTGGACTTTCGCGCCCACCCGCGGCGTCGGGGCGTCGCGCGACGGGCGTTGGGCGCTATGACGGCGGCCCTCGTCGCCGCCTCGATCGCGAGCGGCGGCGACGCGACGGCGCTCGCCACGCCCGGTGATCCGGTCCCGGCGGGCGAGATCACGCCCGATCCGCCCGTCATCCCGGAGCAGACGGCGAGCCCCCTGCAGCCGCCCGTCGCCGCACCGCCGCCGAAGGCGCAACAGCCGCAGGCCCCGCCGAAACAGCAGGACAAGCCCCCGCCGC
>NZ_LZKC01000150.1:0-15096 GCF_001672685.1 Mycobacterium sp. E2462 | reverse complement strand
ATCTTGTACGGGCAGTCCGTCTGTGCGGCGTTGGGACCCGCGGCGGGTTCGGCCCGGGAGATCGCCGCGCCGACCGCCGCCGGCGCGGCGAGCACGATCAGCGCCGCTGCCAGGCACGACGTGGAACGTAAGAGGCTCATTAGTTGTGCAGAGTAGGGGATCGCCGGCCCGAATCCGGGGAGCCGCGCTGTTACTGGTGTGGCTCGTGTTGCGATGCGGTCGGCGCGCGCGGGCCGCACCCAACCCCTACACTGGCGGCTATTCCGAACAACACGTGGTGGGCCAGGCTGGCGGGCTCCCGAGGCGGCGCGGCCGAATCCGGTCCGCGGTCGCTGGGGCACCTGCTCAAGCAAGCCGAGAAGGCGACGCAGGTGCGGCGCACCGGCACCGAGCAGGTGGTGACCGAACTCGAGGCGCACCGCGCGGCCACCGGCGATCCCGAGCTGCGCTCGGCGCTGACCTGGCTGTGCAACGCGCTCACCCGCCTGACGAAAAGCTCGTCGGCGGCCCATTCCCGCGAGGTGTTGCTGGCCGCCGCCGCGGTCAGAGCCGCCGCGACTCCTCGCTGAGCACGGCCCGCAGCATCGACTCGATCGCGTCGAACTCGGCCTGCCCGCTGATCAGGGGCGGCGCCAGCTGGACGACGGAGTCACCGCGGTCGTCGGTGCGGCAGTACAGCCCGGCGTCGAACAGGGCCGGCCCGACGCGACCCAGCAGCGCGCGGCGCTCCTCGTCGCTGAACCTCTCCTTGGTCGCCTGATCCTTGACCAGCTCGATGCCGTAGAAATAGCCCTCGCCGCGCACGTCGCCCACGATCGGCAGGTCATAGAGCTTCTCCAGGGTGGCCCGAAAGGCGGGCGCCTGGTCCCGGACGTGATCGTTGAGCCCCTCGCGTTCGAAGATGTCGAGGTTGGCCAGCGCCACCGCGGCCGAAACCGGGTGTCCGCCAAAGGTATACCCGTGCGGGAACGTGGTGGCGCCGTCGTCGAACGGCTCGAACAACCTGTCGGTCGCGATCATCGCACCGATCGGTGAGTAGCCCGACGTCATGCCCTTGGCGCAGGTGATCATGTCGGGCACGTAGCCCAGGTTCCCGATCTCGCTGCTGCAGGCGAACATCGAGCCGATGCGGCCGAACGCGCAGATCACTTCGTCGGAGACCAACAACACGTCGTAGGCGTCGCAGATCTCCCGGACGCGGTCGAAATAGCCTGGGGGAGCCGGGATGCTGCCGCCGGCGTTCTGCACCGGCTCCAAGAACACGGCGGCGACGGTGTCGGGTCCCTCGAACTCGATCGCCTCGGCGATGCGGTCGGCGGCCCAGCGCCCGAAGGCTTTTGCGTCGACGTCGGCACCGGCCGAGAACGGCTCCGGCGCCCGGTATGCGTTGGTGTTGGGCACCCGGAAGCCGCCGGGCGTCACCGGTTCGAACGGCGCCTTGTATCGCGGCAACCCGGTGATCGCGAGCGCGCCCTGGGTGGTGCCGTGGTAGGCGACCGCGCGCGAAATCACCTTGTGCTTACCGGGTTTGCCGGTCAGCTTGAAGTATTGCTTGGCCAGCTTCCACGCCGTTTCCACCGCCTCGGTGCCGCCGGTGGTGAAGAAGACCCGGTTCAGGTCGCCGGGCGCGTAGCGCGCGAGGCGTTCGGCGAGCGCGATCGCGGGCGGGGTGGCGTAGCCCCACACGGGGAAGAACGCGAGCGTGCCGGCCTGCCGCGCGGCGACCTCGGCGAGTTCGGCGCGGCCGTGGCCGACCTGCACGGTGAACAGGCCCGAGAGCCCGTCGAGGTAGCTCTTGCCGCGGTCGTCGTAGATGGTGACGCCCTCGCCGCGGGTGATGATCGGGGGCGTGATGCCGGCGCCGTGCCGCGAGAAGTGCAGCCACAGGTTGTCGGTCATGGTGTCGGCCTCCTGTCGGTCACCGCCGCGAGCGTAACGGCCGCCCGGATCACCGCAGCAGGACCCCGGCATCCACGGGCAGCGTCGCGCCGGTGAGGTAGCGACCGGATGTGCCGCACAGGTACAGCATGGCCTCCGTGACGTCCTCGGGGTCCACGACCGGCACGGGCAGCAGGTTGGTGAAGGCGGCCGCGAACCCCGGATGCTCCTGGATCAAGCTTTGCACCACCTCGTTCTGGATCATCGGCGTCGCCACCCCAGTCGGGTGCACGGAATTCACGCGGACGCGGTGCTCCGCCAGGATGGTCGCGTAGTAGCGCATCAGCCCGATCACCCCGTGCTTGGCCGCCGTGTAGCCGGCCAGCCCCGGGGAGCGCATCTCGTAGTTGCGCACCATGGGCTTGAAGCCGGCCGCCGAGCTGGTGATGACGATGGCGCCGCCGTCCCCGTGGGAGAGCAGGTGCGGCAAGGCCGCCTCGATCGTGAAGTAGACGCCGTTGAGCATGACGTCGATCGCGTCGCGGAACGCGTCCACCGTCGGGTGGGCCAGGCCGACGCCCGGCGCTATGCCGGCGTTGGCGATGACGAAGTCGATGCGGCCGAGCTCGGACACGGCGTTCGCCAACACCCAGCGCAGGCGGCCGAAGTCGCGGACATCCGCGCGCTCGGCGAAGATGCGCCGCCCGGTCTTCTCCACCAGGTTGACGGTCTCGTCGAGGTCTTCCTGGGAGGCCAGGGGATAGGCGACGGTCTCGATCGGCTCGCAGATGTCCAGGGCGATGATGTCCGCGCCTTCTTCCGCGAACCGCACGGCGTGCGAACGCCCCTGGCCGCGCGCGGCGCCCGTGATGAACGCGACCTTGCCGTCGAACCTCGATGCCACGATGCCCCCTTCAGCACGCGCCCCTGCGGGCACACCGACGCCAGTGTCGATGCGGGGCACGGGCAGTGGCTTGCCGACGCACGCAGAAAACTTCGCATGACGCGCATGCCGCATCGCCCATGCGGCAGGGCCGGTGGTGGTGTGATCCGAGCCCGTCGCCGGGCGTGGGTCCCGCCGGGCCGCCGGGTTAGGCTTTGCCCATGACCTCGGCGCAGCAGGTCAACGAATTCGAAGCCCTGCGATCCCATCTCATGGCGGTCGCCTACCGCCTGACCGGCAGCGTGGCCGACGCCGAGGACATCGTGCAGGACGCCTGGCTGCGCTGGGACGGGCGCAGCGCGGACGTCACCGATCCGCGGGCGTGGCTGACCACCGTGGTCAGCCGGCTCGGCCTGGACAAGCTGCGATCGGCCGCCCACCGCCGCGAAAGCTACACCGGCGCTTGGCTTCCCGAGCCCATCGTCACCGGGCTGGACGGCGCGGACCCGTTGTCGGCCGTGGTGGCCCGCGAGGACGCGCGGTTCGTCGCGATGGTGGTGCTGGAGCGACTGACCCCGGATCAGCGCGTCGCGTTCGTGTTGCACGACGGGTTCTCGATGCCGTTCGCCGAGGTCGCCGGGGTGCTGGGAGTCAATGAACCCGCCGCCCGCCAGCTGGCGTCACGGGCCCGCAAAGCCGTCGCCGCGCAGCCGCCGCCCGCCCGCGATGCGAGTCACGACGAGGTGGTGGGCCGGCTGCTGGCCGCGATGGCCGCGGGCGACGTGGACGCCGTGGTGGCGCTGCTGCATCCGGACGTCACCCTGACCGGGGACGCGAACGGCAAGGCGCCCACCGCGATCAACGTCATCCGCGGGGCGGACAAGGTGGTGCGGTTCCTGTTCGGCCTCGCCCGACGGTACGGACCGGCCGTGTTCGCGTCCTACCAGCTGGGGCTGGTCAACGGGGAACTGGGCGGCTACACCGCGGGCATGCCCGCCGCCGACGGGCACCGCGAACTGATGCCGCGGATCATGGCCCTGACGGTGCGCGACGGAAAGGTCAGCGCCCTGTGGGACGTCGCCAATCCGGACAAGTTCACCGGGTCTCCGCTACGGCCCCGCTAGCTCGCTTGCCCACGGGACGCGGCACGCGTCCCCGGAACTGAAGCCCTGCTCGGTGATGCCCAACGCGGTGTTCATCCGCGCCCGCATGTTCTCTACCCCGATCTGATAGGTCAGCTCGAACACCCCGGCGTCCCCGAACCGGGCCCGCAGGTCGGCGACCTGCTCGTCGGTGACGGTGTGCGGGTCGGTGGTCATCGCGTCGGCGTAGGCGATGGCCGCGCGTTCGTCGTCGGTGAACGCCGGTGAACCGGCGTAGTCGTCGATCTCCTTGAGCCGCTTGATGTCCAGGCCGTCGAGGCGCTGCAGCATGGCACCGAAGTCGACGCACCACGAACAGCCGATCGCGCGGGCCGTCCAGTAGACAGCGAGCTCACGCACCCCGGCGGGCAGCGCGGTGCAAGCCCGGTCCAGCATCGTCTCGTGCACCGCCCCGGCGATCAGCAGTCCGCGATGGTGCGCGGCGACGGTGAAGGGTTCGGGAACCTGGCCGTAGCGGCGTTTGGCGATCCGGTACAGGGCCCGGGTGAGCAACGGCGCGCGGTGGGGTGGCAGGGGCGCAAGGCGGGTTTTCTGGGTCATGCGCTCTAGACGAGCCGGACCGCGCAAACGTGACGGCCGCTTCGACGGAGCTGGCGGGGCCCCGGTCATCCCCGCTCAGCGCGAGAACAGCGTGGCCCGCTTGACCTCTTGGATCGCCTTGGTGATCTGGATGCCGCGCGGGCAGGCGTCGGTGCAGTTGAACGTGGTGCGGCAGCGCCACACGCCGTCGACCTCGTTGAGGATGTCGAGGCGCTCGGCGGCGGCCTCGTCGCGGCTGTCGAAGATGAAGCGGTGCGCGTTGACGATCGCCGCCGGGCCGTAGTAGCTGCCCTCGTGCCAGAAGATCGGGCAGCTGGTGGTGCAGGCCGCGCACAGGATGCACTTGGTGGTGTCGTCGTAGCGGGCGCGGTCGGTGGGGCTTTGAATGCGTTCGCGCGTCGGGGGATTGCCGGAGGTGATCAGGTAAGGCTTGACCGCCCGGTAGGCGTCGAAGAACGGTTCCATGTCGACGACGAGGTCCTTCTCCACGGGCAGCCCGCGGATGGGCTCGACCGTGATGGTCAGCGACTTCCCCGCCTTCTTGGGCAACAGGTCACGCATCAGCACCTTGCACGCCAGCCGGTTGACGCCGTTGATGCGCATGGCGTCCGACCCGCAGACGCCGTGCGCGCAGGATCGCCGGAAGGTCAGCGTCCCGTCCAGGTAGCTCTTGATGTAGATCAGCAGATTGAGCATCCGGTCGCTGGGCAGGCACGGCACCCGAAAGCTTTGCCAGCCACCGGTTTCCGCGTACGCGTCGGGTTGGTCCGGGTTGAAACGGGCGATCTTGACGGTCACCAACACCGCCTCGTCCGGAATCGGCGGCAAGGGCGGTTCGATGGTTTCGACCTCGGGTTCGGCAGACTCGACGCTCATCAGTATTTCCGTTCCTTGGGTTCGTAGCGGGTCTGCACCACGGGCTTGAAGTCCAGCGCGATGTCGCTCAGCAGGTCGGTGCCCTGCTTGTAGGCCATGGTGTGCCGCATGTAGTTGACGTCGTCGCGGTTCGGGTAGTCCTCGCGGGCGTGGCCGCCGCGGGACTCCTTGCGGTTCAGGGCGCCGACGACGGTGACCTCGGCCAACTCCAGCAGGAAGCCCAGCTCAATGGCCTCCAGCAGGTCGCTGTTGTACCGCTTTCCCTTGTCGTGCACGGAAATTCGGGAGTAACGCTCCTTGAGGGCGTGAATGTCGGTGAGCGCCTGCTTCAGCGTCTCCTCGGTGCGGAACACCGCCGCGTTGTTGTCCATCGACTGCTGCAGGGCGCCGCGGATGTCGGCGACGCGCTCGTTGCCGTGCTCGGAGAGGATGTCGGCCACCCAGCCCACCACCATCGCGGCGGGGTCGGGGGGCATGTCGACGAAGTCGTGCCCGTCGGCGTAGTCCGCCGCGGCGATGCCGGCGCGGCGGCCGAACACGTTGATGTCCAACAGCGAGTTGGTGCCCAACCGGTTGGCGCCGTGCACCGACACGCACGCGCACTCGCCGGCCGCGTACAGGCCGGGCACCGTGGAGGTGTTGTCCCGCAACACCTGACCGGTCACGGTGGTGGGGATGCCGCCCATCACGTAGTGGCACGTCGGGTACACCGGCACCAGCTCCTTGACCGGGTCCACGCCCAGGTAGGTGCGGGCGAACTCGGTGATGTCGGGCAGCTTGGCCTCCAGCACGTCCTCGCCCAGGTGCCGGACGTCGATGTAGACGTAGTCCTTGTGCGGCCCCGCGCCGCGGCCCTCCAGCACCTCCAAAACCATTGAGCGAGCGACGATGTCGCGCGGCGCCAGGTCGACGATCGTCGGGGCGTAGCGCTCCATGAAGCGCTCGCCCTCGCCGTTGAGCAACCGGCCGCCCTCGCCGCGCACCGCCTCGGAGATCAGGATGCCCAGCCCGGCCAGGCCGGTGGGGTGGAACTGGTGAAATTCCATGTCCTCCAAGGGGAGTCCCTTGCGGAAGACGATGCCGATGCCGTCACCGGTAAGGGTGTGGGCGTTGGAGGTGGTCTTGTACATCCGGCCCGACCCGCCGGTCGCCAGCACCACGGCCTTGGCGTGGAAGACGTGGATGGCCCCGGTGGCCAGCTCATAGGCGACCACGCCGGTGGCCACCGGGCCGCTGGGGGTCTGGGTGAGCACCAGGTCAAGCGCGTAGAACTCGTTGAAGAACTGCACGTCATGCTTGACGCAGTTCTGGTACAGCGTCTGCAGGATCATGTGGCCGGTGCGGTCGGCGGCGTAGCAGGCCCGGCGCACCGGGGCCTTGCCGTGGTCGCGGGTGTGGCCGCCGAAGCGGCGCTGGTCGATGCGGCCCTCCGGGGTGCGGTTGAACGGCATTCCCATCTTTTCCAGGTCGAGCACCGCGTCGATGGCTTCCTTGCACATGATCTCGACCGCGTCCTGGTCGGCCAGGTAGTCGCCGCCCTTCACGGTGTCGAAGGTGTGCCATTCCCAGTTGTCTTCTTCGACGTTGGCCAACGCCGCACACATGCCGCCCTGCGCGGCGCCGGTGTGGCTGCGGGTGGGGTAGAGCTTGGTCAGCACCGCGGTGCGGGCCCGCGGGCCCGCCTCCACCGCGGCCCGCATGCCCGCGCCGCCCGCGCCGACGATCACCACGTCGTACCGGTGTTGCTGGATCATCGGGTCACCCTCCGATATTCGGGTCGAACGTCAACAGCACGTAGGTGCCCAGCACCAGGGTGAACCCCATCGACAGCAACAGCAGGCTGTTCAGCCAGAACCGGGTGCTGTCCTTGCGGCTGTAGTCGTCGATGATCGTGCGCAGGCCGTTGCCGCCGTGCAGCTGGGCCAGCCACAGCAGCGCCAGGTCCCAGAATTGCCAGAACGGCGACGCCCACCGCTGCGCCACGTAGTTGAAGTCGATGCGGTACACCCCGCGGTCCCACATCAGCATGATGAACAGGTGGCCCAGCGCCAGGAAGAGCAGCGCTATCCCGGAGAACCGCATGAACAGCCACGCGAATTTCTCGAAGTTGGGGATGCCGGCGCGGCGGCGCGGCGAGCGGGGGTTGTCCAGGCTGGCGGGCCGGTCGTGGCTGCGCTGGCGGACCGGGGCGATCTCGCCGCGGCCGAGCTGAAGGTCGGGGCTGCTCATCGGAAGTGGTCCATCATGTGGATGACGGTCACCACGCCGGCGGGCACCATCAGCAGCAGGAACACGACGCCGACGAGCCAGAACATCAGCCGCTGGTAGCGCGGGCCCTCCGACCAGAAGTCGATGAGGATGACCCGGATGCCGTTCAGGCCGTGGAAGAGCACCGCGGCGACCAGCCCGTACTCCATGAGGCCGACCACCGGCGTCTGGTAGTCGTGGATCACCGCGTTGTAGGTCTGCGGGCTCACCCGCAGCATCGCCGCGTCCAGCACGTGGACGAACAGGAAGAAGAAGATCGTCGCGCCGCTGATGCGGTGCAGCACCCACGACCACATACCGGGATCGCCCCGGTACAGGGTTCGTGGCGGCCGCCGCTTGCGCGTGTTGGACGTCTGTGCCGCCGACTCGGAAGTTGCCGGTTCCGCGGCGCTCGCTTGCGTGGTCACCCCAGTCCTCACCGCCTTCATGGACATTTGGCCGGGCAGTTGAGCTTATCTCGATCAGGGCCCTGTTTGCGCCGGGCGGGCCGTGCTGCGAAGTGCCGGTTCGGGCTAGGGTGACTGTGCACTGTGGCCATCGTCGAGCGGGGTTGCGCTATGCCGGAGATCGACTGGGAAACGTTGCGGCACAAGGCCATACGCGCTTCTAAGGGGGCCTACGCGCCCTACTCCGAGTTCCCCGTCGGGGCCGCCGCGCTGGTCGACGACGGCCGCGTGGTGACGGGCTGCAATGTGGAGAACATCTCATATGGTCTTGGTCTCTGTGCCGAGTGCGGGGTGGTGAGCGCCCTGCACGCCTCCGGCGGCGGCCGGCTGACCGCGCTGGCCTGCGTCGACGGCCGCGGGGCGGCCCTGATGCCGTGCGGGCGGTGCCGCCAGCTGCTCCTCGAGCACGGCGGTCCCGGCCTGCTCATCGACCACCCGGCGGGGCCGCGCCGCCTCGACGAGCTGCTGCCCGAGGCGTTCGGGCCCGCCGACGTGGAGCGGGGACGCCGATGAGCGCCGGCCGGGGCTGGACCGGATTGCTGGCCGGGGTCCTGGTCGCGGCCGGGTTCGGCACGGCGGGCTGCGCGGCGAAGGCGCCGACCGCGAGGCCCACGTCGCCGGCCCCGTCGCCGTCCACGTCGCCGGGGCAGGCCAGCTGGGTGGACGACGCCGTCTCCTTCTCGGCGGCGGACATGACGGTCTACGGCACCTTTCGGCACCCCGCGGGGCCGGGGGCCGTGCCGGCGGCGCTGCTGATCGCCGGCAGCGGGCCGACCGACCGCAACGGTGACTCGGCGCTGCTGCCGGGGCACGCGGACACGCTGCGCAACCTCGCGCAGGCCCTGGCCGCCGACGGCGTCGCCACCCTGCGGTACGACAAGCTCGGCACCGGCCAGACCGGCTTGGGCCCCTACGCGGCGAACCCGGCGCAGGTCGACATCAGCGCGTTCCAGGGCGAGGCGACCGCGGCGCTGCAGTTCCTGGCCGGGCAGGCCGGCATCGACCGCACCCGCCTGCTGGTGATCGGGCACAGCGAGGGCGCCCTGTACGCGCTGACGCTGGCGACCGCCGCGCCCGGGGTCGTCCCGCCGGTGCGGGCCGTCGGCCTGCTGGAGCCGGCGAGCCGCCGCATTCTCGACGAGGTGTCCGAGCAGGCCCACGCCCAGGCCGAGGCGGGTGTACGGGCCGGTCGGCTCACCCCCGCGCAGGCCGCCGAGAGCACCGCGGCGATCGATAAGGCGATCGGAGAGTTCCGCGACACCGGCCAGGTCCCACGGGACGAGCCGCCGGGGCTGCGACCGATCATCAACGCCGCCAACGCGCGGGCTCTGGCCGAGGAAGACGCCCTGGACCCGGCGGCGTTGGCCGCCAAGGTGCCCCGCGGCACGCCGGTGTTTCTCACCTGCAGCGACGCCGACCGCCAGATCCCGTGTTCGGACGTCGACCTCGTGCTGGCCGGGCTGTCCGGCGCGGGGGCCAAGGTCGACTACGTCCACCTCACCGGCGTCGATCACGTCCTCAAGCAGGACCCCGGCGGAACCGACTACGGCAATCCGCTGCCGTTCTCCGCCCAACTGGTCGGCGCGCTCGCGTCGTTCGTCCGCGAGAACGTGACGACACCCTGAGCACCCAGGTGAACCCCGTGACCGAGCCGGCATTCGACGCGCCCACCGTGATCAGGACCAAACGCGACGGCGGCCGGTTGTCCGACGCCGCGATCGACTGGGTGATCGACGCGTACACCCACGGGCGGGTGGCGGAGGAACAGATGGCCGCGCTCCTGATGGCGATCGTGTGGCGCGGCCTGGACGCCGCCGAGACCGCCCGCTGGACGGCCGCGATGCTGGCCTCGGGGCAGCGGCTGGACTTCACCGGCCTGGGGTTGCCGACCGTGGACAAACACTCCACCGGCGGGGTGGGCGACAAGATCACGCTGCCGCTGGTGCCCGTCGTCGCCGCCTGCGGGGCGGCGGTGCCCCAAGCCTCCGGCCGGGGCCTCGGGCACACCGGCGGCACGCTGGACAAGCTGGACTCCATCGCCGGGTTCGGCGCGGCGCTGTCCAGCGGGCGGGTGCGGGCGCAGCTGCGCGACGTCGGCGCCGCGATTTTCGCCGCGGGCGACCTGGCCCCCGCCGACGCGAAGCTGTACGCCCTGCGTGACATCACGGCCACCGTCGAGGCCTTGCCGCTGATCGCCAGCTCGGTGATGAGCAAGAAGCTTGTCGAGGGCGCCGGCGCGCTGGTGCTCGACGTCAAGGTCGGCTCCGGGGCGTTCCTGGCGTCGGAAGCCCAGAGCCGCGAGCTGGCGCACACCATGGTGGGCCTGGGCGCCGCCCACGGGGTGCCCACCCGCGCGCTGCTGACGGACATGAACCGGCCGCTGGGCCGCGCCGTGGGCAATGCCCTCGAGGTCGCCGAGGCGCTCGAGGTGCTGGCCGGCGGCGGGCCGCCCGACGTGGTCGAGCTGACCTTGCGGCTCGCCGAAGAGATGCTCGACCTCGCCGGGATCGACGGCCGCGACCCCGCCGACACGCTGCGCGACGGCAGCGCGATGGACCGATTCCGCCGGCTCGTCGAAGCCCAGGGTGGTGACCTGTCGGTGCCGCTGCCGCTCGGTCGGCATGCCGAGACGGTGACCGCGGACCGGGGCGGCACAATGGGCGACATCGACGCGATGGCGGTGGGTCTGGCGGCCTGGCGGCTCGGCGCGGGACGCACCCGCCCGGGTGACCGGGTGCAGGCGGGTGCCGGCGTCAGGATGCACCGCCGCCCGGGTGACCCGGTCGCCGCCGGCGAGCCGCTGTTCACCCTCTATACCGACACCCCGGAGCGTTTCGGTGCCGCGCTGGCGGAGCTCTCCGGTGGCTGGACCGTTGCTGCCGCGCCGCCGGTGGCGCGGCCGCTGATCATCGATCGGATCACCACGTGACGACGCAGCTGGACCTCGCACAGATTGCCAAGGCGCCCAAGGCGTTACTGCACGACCACCTCGACGGCGGGTTGCGCCCGTCGACGGTGGTCGACATCGCCGGCCAGACCGGCTACGACGGGCTGCCCACCAACGACGTGGACGAGCTGGCGACCTGGTTTCGCACCCGGTCGCACAGCGGCTCGCTGGAGCGCTACCTGGAGCCGTTCTCGCACACCGTGGCGGTGATGCAGACGCCCGAGGCGCTGCACCGCGTCGCCTTCGAATGCGTGGAAGACCTGGCCGGCGATTCGGTGGTCTACGCGGAGGTGCGCTTCGCGCCCGAGTTGCACATCGACCGCGGCCTGTCCTTCGACGAGATCGTCGAGGCGGTGCTCGCCGGGTTCGCCGACGGGGAGCGGGCCTGCGCGGCCGCGGGCCGCCCGATCGTGGTCCGCCTGCTGGTGACCGCGATGCGGCACGCCGCGGTGTCGCGCGAGATCGCCGAGCTGGCGATCCGGTTCCGGGACAAGGGCGTGGTGGGGTTCGACATCGCCGGCGCCGAGGCGGGCAACCCGCCCACCCGGCACCTGGACGCGTTTGAATACATGCGAGACCACAACGCGCGCTTCACGATTCATGCCGGTGAGGCTTTCGGGCTGCCTTCTATCCACGAGGCGATCGCGTTCTGTGGCGCCGACCGGCTGGGGCACGGGGTGCGCATCGTCGACGACATCGAGGTGCTCGACGGGGGCGGCGGGGCCGGGCAGATCCGGCTGGGCCGGCTCGCGGCGATCTTGCGGGACAAGCGGATTCCGCTGGAATTGTGCCCGAGTTCGAATGTGCAGACCGGCGCGGTCAACAGCATCGCGGAGCACCCGTTCGACCTGCTGGCCCGCGCCCGGTTCCGGGTGACGGTCAACACCGACAACCGGTTGATGAGCGACACCACCATGAGCCGCGAAATGCACCGGCTGGTACAGGCTTTCGGCTACGGGTGGAGCGATCTGGAGCGGTTCACCATCAATGCGATGAAGTCCGCGTTCATTCCGTTCGACGAGCGGCTGGCGATCATCGATGAGGTGATCAAGCCGCGGTACGCAGTACTGATTGGCTGACGCCGCCCACCCGTAACAGGGTGGGCGGCGCCGCTTTCGGGCAGGTTAGCGGGGCAACCGGGTGCCGGTGCGGCGACCCGTCACCGCCTCGTAGACGGCGATGAGGACGGCGGCCACCGCGACTCCGATGAAGAACGGAATCCAGGCGATGCCACCGTTGGCGTTCTGGTAACCGAAGTGGGCGGCCAGCCAGGAGCCCACCAAACCGCCGATCGCCCCGAGGACGACTGTCATCACCATGCCGACGTTCTGGCGGCCAGGCATCACGAGGCGGGCGACCACACCGATGATCGCGCCAACCACAACGGCGAGGATTACGGATCCGATCATTTTGCGACTCCTGTTGTAGCGGCTCCCGGAGTGGGCGCCATCTGAGGAGGGGATTTCCCGAATCCGGCGACTTGTAACATTTTTCAGTCGACGGCGAGCCCGATGGCCCGCACCGTGCTCGCCAGGTGCGTCCGCACGGCGCGCGCGGCCCGCTCGCCGTCCGCGTCGCGCACCGCCTCCGCGATCTCGCGGTGCTCGTCGAGGATCGTCGTCACCCGCCGCGGGTCGCGCAGCGCCGATTCCCCGATCATCCGCATCTGCCGATCCCGCAGGGACGCATAGAAACCCGACAGGATGGCGTTCGCCGACTCCTGCAGGGTGATCGCGTGGAAGGCGCGGTCGGAGTCCAGGAACTGCGGCCAGTCGGCGGCCGCCGCGGCGTCGCGCTGCCGGTCCAGTTCGCCCGCGAGCCGCTCGAACACCGCCGCGCACGCGGCCGGGCCGCGGCCCACCACCTTGGCGGCGGCGAACTGCTCCAGCACCAGCCGCGCCTCGATGACCGAGCGCACCTCGTCGGGGGAGACCGGCACCACCAGCGCGCCGCGTTGCGGGTAGAGCCGCAGCAGGCCCTCGGCCTCCAGCCGCAGGAACGCCTCGCGCACGGGCGTGCGGGACATGCCGAGCGCCGCGGCCACGTCGCCCTCGCTGATCAGCTCCCCGCCGGGGAACGCGCCGGTGAGCACCCGCGCCTTGACGTACGCGAGCGCGCGGTCCTTGGCCGTGCCCGGCCCGTCCGTTGCCACAAGTCGTCCTCTGGTAGCTCAGTCGTATCTCAACCGTGGCTGACCGTACACCGCGACGGCGTAATTTGGGCCGACGCGAACCCGGTTGACGCTGAGATACAAGTTGGATACGATAAAAACACAAGATGCCCGAGCCGGAAAGTGAGGCGGCCCCATGACCACCATGCAGCAGTCACTGATCCCGAACCTGGACCCGACGATCCCCGCGCCCGCGGTGAATGTGGCGGAGTACGGTTTCGAGGGCCGCTTCGAGGAGTGGGCCGACGACGCCCAGTATTTCGAGTACTCCAAGGCGGCCAACCCGATCGGCTCGGGGCACACCCCGCAGGTGCCGGTCACCAAGTTCGGCCCGGAGCTCTACCGCGACCAGCCGACCGGTGTCATCCCCCTGGATCTGTCCGCCGACCTCGGCATCACCACCGGCGCGGCGACCAGCCCGGCGCTGCTGGCCAACTTCGTGCGGATCCGTGCCGGCGAGCAGGTCCACACCAGCCCGAACGCCACGTCGCAGCTCTACTACGTGCTGCACGGCCGCGGCTTCGCGGCGGTGAACGGGCGGCTGGTCGGCTGGGAGAAGGGTGACTTCCTGACCCTGCCCGCCGGCAGCGAGACGGTGTTCTACGGCGCCGCCGACGCGACCATGTACTGGGTGCACGACGAGCCGCTGATGCGCTACCTCGGCACCCGCGCCGACGAGCCGCGGTTCCGCGCCACCAAGTTCCGCCGGTCCGACGCGGTGGCCAAGCTCGAGGAGATCGCCGCGCGGCCCGGCGCCAACGAGAAGAGCCGCGTCAGCGTCCTGCTGGCCAACGCCGACCAGGAGCAGACCCTGACCATCACCCACGTGCTGTGGGCGATGTTCGGCGTGCTGCCGCCCAACCAGGTCCAACGCCCGCACCGCCACCAGTCCGTCGCGCTCGACCTCATCCTGGACGCGCCGTCGACCGGCTGCTACTCCCTGCTGGGCACCCGGCTGGACGAGCACGGCGACATCGTCAACCCCACCCGGGTGGACTGGCAGGCCGGTTGCGCGTTCACCACCCCGCCGGGGATGTGGCACGCCCACTACAACGAGACCGACCAGCCGGCGCACTTGATCCCGATCCAGGACGCCGGGCTGCAGACCCACCTGCGCAGCCTGGACATCAAGTTCACCCAGCGCCGCGACCTCGTCGCCGGGTAACCCCGGCGGCGGGGGCGGTGCGGGGCACATCGTCGACGCCTAGTGTGGCTGGGCATGAAGGTGCCCCTGCTGGGTCCGGTGTCGCTGACCGGGTTCGCCAACCCGTGGTTCTTCCTGTTCCTGTTGGCCGTGCTGCTGGTGGTGGGGCTTTACGTCGTCCTGCAATTCGCCCGGCGCCGCCGGGTGCTGCGGTTCGCCAACATGGAGGTGCTCGAGCGGGTCGCCCCGGCCCGGCGCAGCCGGTGGCGGCACCTGCCGACCGTCCTGCTGGCCACGTCGCTGGTGCTGCTGACCACGGCCATGGCCGGGCCGACGTCCGACATCCGGATCCCGCTGAACCGGGCGGTCGTGATGCTGGTGATCGACGTGTCGCAATCCATGCGGGCGACCGACGTGCCGCCCAACCGGCTCAAGGCCGCCGAGGAAGCGGCCACCCAGTTCGCCGGCCAGTTGACGCCCGGCGTCAACCTGGGGCTGGTGGCGTTCTCCGGGACGCCGTATCTGCTGGTCCCGCCGACGCCCCAACACCAGGCGACCATCGAGGCGCTGAAGAAGCTGGACTTCGCGGACAGCACGGCCACCGGCGAGGCCATTTTCACCGCCCTGCACGCGATCAGCGCCACCGCGGTGGTCGGCGGCGACAAGCCGCCACCCGCCCGCATCGTGCTGCTCTCCGACGGCGGCGAGAACCGACCGTCGAACCCCAGCGACCCGCACGACGGGGTGTTCACCGCCGCGCGGCTGGCCAAGGACGAGGGCG
>NZ_LZKC01000149.1:0-4705 GCF_001672685.1 Mycobacterium sp. E2462 | reverse complement strand
TGCCCCGCAACGGCATCGTCGGCGTCATCGGCCCCAACGGCGTCGGCAAAACCACGCTGTTCAAGACCATCGTCGGCCTCGAGGAGCCGGACAGCGGCACGGTGAAGGTGGGCGAGACGGTCAAGCTCAGCTACGTCGACCAGAGCCGCGCCGGCATCGACCCGAAGAAGACGGTGTGGGAGGTCGTCTCCGACGGCCTCGACTACATCGAGGTCGGGCAGAATGAGATCCCGTCGCGGGCCTACGTGTCGGCGTTCGGGTTCAAGGGCCCGGACCAGCAGAAGCCCGCCGGCGTGCTGTCCGGCGGTGAGCGCAACCGGCTGAACCTGGCGCTCACCCTCAAAGAGGGCGGCAACCTGATCCTGCTCGACGAGCCGACCAACGACCTGGACGTCGAAACCCTGAGCTCCCTGGAGAACGCGCTGGAGAAGTTCCCCGGCTGCGCGGTGGTCATCTCCCACGACCGCTGGTTCCTGGACCGCACCTGCACGCACATCCTGGCGTGGGAGGGTGATGCCGACAACGAGGCCAAGTGGTTCTGGTTCGAGGGCAACTTCGGTGCCTACGAGGAGAACAAAGTCGAACGACTCGGCGTCGACGCCGCCAGGCCGCACAGGGTGACCCACCGGAAGCTGACGCGCGACTAGTGTCAGCTCGTGCCCCGGCCCGGACGGGTGGGGCGAGCGAGCCGCGCCGACCAGTTGGGAGCAATCGGCATGACGATAGATCCCGGAGCGAAACAGGATCTCAAGCCGTGGACCACGTTCACCCAGCCGCAGGACGTCCCTGACTGGATCGCGAAGGCCTACATCGAGAGCTACCGCGGTCCGCACGGCGAAGAGCCGGGCGCCGCCGAGAGCGGGCCGATCGACCTCACCGTGCCCGCGGCCATCGTCACCCCCGCCATGCTCGGCGCGCACTACCGTCTGGGGTCGCAACGCCCCGCCGGCGAGAGCCGCGTCGCCGTCTACCCGGCGGACGACCCGGCCGGCATCGGGCCCGCGCTGCAGGTCGTCACCGACCACGGCGGCATGCTGATGGACTCCGTCACGGTGCTGCTGCACCGGCTCGGCGTCCCCTACGCCGCCATCATGACCCCGGTGTTCGACGTGCGCCGCGATCCCTCCGGGGCCCTGCTGAGCGTCGAGTCGAAGGGGGCCGACTCCCCGCAGTACGCCGGCGAGGCGTGGATCCACGTGCAACTGCTGCCGTCGGTCGACAGCAAGGGTCTCGCCGAGGTCGAGCGTCTCCTCCCGAAAGTGCTGACCGACGTGCAGCAGGTGGCCAGCGACGCCGCCGCGCTGATCGCCGCGCTGACCGACCTGGCGGTGGCGGTCGAGGACAACGCCGACGACCACTTCGCCGCGCCCGACCGCGACGACGTGGCCGCGCTGCTGCGCTGGCTGGGCAACGGCCACTTCCTGCTGCTCGGCTACCAACGGTGCCGGGTGCACGACGGCCTGGTCTCCGCCGCCGAAGGCTCGCCGGGCCTCGGCGTGCTGCGCACCCGCACGGGCGCCCGGCCCCGCCTGACCGACGACGACCGGCTGCTGGTGCTCGCGCAGTCCGTCGTCGGCAGCTACCTGCGCTACGGCGCCTACCCTTACGCCATCGCCGTGCGCGAATACGTCGACGGTGGCGTCTTGGAGCACCGGTTCGTCGGGCTGTTCACCGTGGCCGCCATGAACGCCGACGTGCTGGAGATCCCGACGATCTCCCGCCGGGTGCACCAAGCGCTCGCGCTGGCCGACAGCGACCCCATCCACCCGGGCCAGTTGCTGCTCGACGTCATCCAGACCGTCCCCCGCTCGGAGCTGTTCACCCTGGGCGCCGAACAGCTGCTGACGATGGCCAAAGCGGTGGTGGACCTGGGGTCGCAGCGGCACGCGCTGTTGTTCCTGCGCGCCGACCGGCTGCAGTACTTCGTCTCCTGCCTGGTCTACCTGCCCCGCGACCGCTACACCACCAAGGTGCGCCTGCAGATCGAGGACATCCTGGTCCGCGAATTCGGGGGCACCCGGCTGGAATTCACCGCCCGCGTCAGCGAATCTCCCTGGGCGCTCATGCATTTCATGGTTCGGCTGCCCCAAGAGGGCAGCGCCGAGCAGGGCGCCCCGCCGGTCGACGTGTCCGAGGAGAACCGGATCCGCATCCAGGCGTTGCTCTCCGAGGCGGCCCGCACCTGGACCGACCGGCTGGTCGCCGCCGCGGCGGACCGGCCGCTCGAGCACGCCGACGTCGAGTACTACGCGGGGGCCTTCTCCGAGGCCTACAAGCAGTCCGTCGACCCTAAAGACGCGATCGACCACATCGCGATCATCAAAGCGTTGCAAGACGATTCGGTGAAGCTGGTGTTCACCGACCGCGGCGAGCACGGGGCGCAGCTGACCTGGTTCATGGGCGGCCGCACCGCCTCGCTGAGCCAGCTGCTGCCGATGCTGCAGAGCATGGGCGTCGTGGTGCTCGAGGAGCGGCCGTTCACCGTCGAGCGCCCCGACGGGCTGCCGGTGTGGATCTACCAGTTCAAGGTCTCGATGCACCCGACCATCGAACTCGACGCGACGGCGGCGGAACGCGACGCGACCGCGCAGCGCTTCGCCGACGCGGTCACCGCGATCTGGCAGGGTCGCGTCGAGGTGGACCGGTTCAACGAGCTGGTGATGCGTGCGCGGCTGACCTGGCAGCAGGTGGTGCTGCTGCGGGCCTACGCCAAATACCTTCGCCAAGTGGGCTTTCCGTACAGCCAGTCCTACATCGAGTCGGTGCTCAACGAGCACCCATCGACGGCTAGGTCCCTGGTGGCGCTCTTCGAGGCGCTGTTCGACCCGCGCCCGTCCAGCGCGTCGACGGGCCGCGACGCGCAGGCCGCCGCCGCGGCGGTCGCCGCCGACGTCGACGCGTTGATGAGCCTCGACACCGACCGCATCCTGCGGGCGTTCGCGTCGCTGGTGCAGGCGACGCTGCGCACCAACTACTTCGTCACCCGCGAAGAATCGGCGCGGGCCCGCGATGTCTTGGCGATCAAGCTCGATGCGCAGCTGGTCGACGAATTGCCGCTGCCACGGCCGAAATACGAGATTTTCGTCTACTCGCCGCGCGTCGAGGGCGTGCACCTGCGCTTCGGGCCGGTGGCCCGCGGTGGCCTGCGGTGGTCGGACCGCCGCGACGACTTCCGCACCGAGATCCTGGGCCTGGTGAAGGCCCAGGCGGTCAAGAACGCCGTAATCGTCCCGGTCGGCGCCAAGGGCGGCTTCGTCCTCAAGCGTCCGCCACTGCCCACCGGCGACGCCGCGGCCGACCGCGACGCCACCCGCGCCGAAGGCGTCGCCTGCTATCAGCTGTTCATCTCCGGGCTGCTCGACGTCACCGACAACGTCGACCACGCGACCGGAAAGGTCAGCCCGCCACCGGAAGTGATCCGCCGCGACGGCGACGACGCCTACCTGGTGGTGGCCGCCGACAAGGGCACGGCCACCTTCTCCGACATCGCCAACGACGTCGCGAAGTCCTACGGGTTCTGGCTGGGCGACGCGTTCGCCTCGGGCGGCTCGGTGGGCTACGACCACAAGGCCATGGGCATCACCGCCAAGGGCGCCTGGGAGGCCGTCAAACGCCACTTCCGCGAGATGGGCGTCGACACCCAGACGCAAGACTTCACGGTGGTCGGTGTCGGCGACATGAGCGGTGACGTGTTCGGCAACGGCATGCTGCTGAGCAAGCACATTCGGCTCCTCGCCGCCTTCGACCACCGGCACATCTTCGTTGACCCGGATTCCGACCCGGCCGCCTCGTGGGAGGAGCGCCGGCGCATGTTCGAGCTGCCGCGCTCCAGCTGGGAGGACTACGACACCTCGCTGATCAGCGAGGGCGGTGGGGTGTTCAGCCGCGAACAGAAGGCGATCCCGGTCAGCCCGCAGGTCCGCGCCGCGCTGGGCATCGACGCCCCGGAGGACGCCGGGGCGATCGAGATGACCCCGCCCAACCTGATCAGGGCCATCCTGCAGGCGCCGGTGGATTTGCTGTTCAACGGCGGCATCGGCACCTACATCAAGGCCGAGTCCGAATCGGACGCCGACGTGGGTGACCGCGCCAACGACCCGGTGCGCGTCAACGGATCTGCGGTGCGCGCCAAGGTGATCGGGGAGGGCGGCAACCTCGGCGTGACGGCGCTGGGCCGCGTCGAGTTCGACCTGTCCGGCGGCCGCATCAACACCGACGCGATGGACAACTCGGCCGGTGTTGACTGCTCCGACCACGAGGTCAACATCAAGATTCTGATCGACTCCCTGGTCACCGCGGGCAAGGTGAAGGCCGAAGAACGCAAAGAGCTTCTGGAGTCGATGACCGACGAGGTCGCCCGCTTGGTGCTCACCGACAACGAGGACCAGAACGACTTGATCGGCACCAGCCGCGCCAACGCGGCCAGCCTGCTGCCGGTGCACGCCCGGCTGGTGCAATATCTCGTCGACGAACGCGGCATCCACCGCGACCTGGAGGCCCTGCCCTCGGAGAAGGAGATCCAGCGCCGCTACGACGCCGGGATCGGGTTCACCTCCCCGGAGCTGTGCACCATGATGGCGCACGTCAAGCTGGCGCTCAAAGAGGAGTTGCTGGGCACCGAGCTCACCGAGCAGGACGTGTTCGCGTCGCGTCTGCCGCAGTACTTCCCGACGCCGCTGCGGGAGCGCTTCACCCCGGAGATCCG
>NZ_LZKC01000148.1:0-17995 GCF_001672685.1 Mycobacterium sp. E2462 | reverse complement strand
CCAGCCCTTGGTCAGCCGGTAGGTCTTGACCAGGTCGCGGACCCGGACGACGACGGGCGAGTCACCGGGCGGCGTGCGGTCGGCGTCGGTGCTGACGCCGTAGATGTCCGCCGCGCTGCGCCCGTCGACCTGGTCGGTGCGGATGCACGCCGCCCGGTGACTCGCCCGTCGTCGTCCGGGTCCGCGACCTGGTCAAGACCTACCGGCTGACCAAGGGCGTGGTGCTGCGACGCGCCGTCGGTGAGGTCCGCGCGGTCGACGGCGTCAGCTTCGAGCTGCGGCAGGGACGCACGCTGGGCATCGTTGGCGAATCCGGGTCGGGCAAATCCACCACCCTGCACGAGATCCTGGAATTGGTTGCGCCGCAAGCGGGTTCGATCGAGGTGCTGGGCACCGACGTCGCCGCGCTGAGCGCCGCGGCCCGGCGCGGCCTGCGCCACGACATCCAGGTGGTGTTCCAGGACCCGGTCGCGTCGCTGGACCCGCGGCTACCGGTGTTCGACCTGCTCGCCGAACCGTTGCGCGCCAACGGGTTCGACAAGGGGCGCACCAACGCGCGGGTCGCGGAGTTGCTCGACATCGTCGGCCTGCGGCGCGCCGACGCGACCCGCTACCCCGCCGAATTCTCCGGCGGCCAGAAACAGCGCATCGGCATCGCCCGGGCCCTGGCCCTGCAACCGAAGATCCTGGCCCTCGACGAACCGGTGTCCGCGCTCGACGTCTCGATCCAGGCGGGCATCATCAACCTGCTGCTCGACCTGCAGGAGCGGTTCGACCTGTCGTATCTGTTCGTCTCCCATGACCTTTCGGTGGTCAAACACCTGGCGCACGACGTGGTCGTCATGCACGCCGGGACCATCGTCGAGCAGGGCGACAGCGAGCAGGTTTTCGGCGACCCGCGGCACGAGTACACCCGGCGGCTGCTCGGCGCGGTCCCCCAACCCGATCCGGGCCGACGTGTCTAGCCGCCTCGCGGCCGCCGCGCTGACGATGGCGTTGGCGGTCTCCGCGTGCTCGCCGGCGATCAACCTCGCCCCGCAGGCGGGGCGCAGCGCCGAGATCGGGACGACCAGCGACATCAACCCGCGCGATCCGGCCACCCTGCGAGACGGCGGCGACCTGCGCCTCGCGTTCACCGAATTCCCGCCCAACTTCAACGTGTTGCACATCGACGGCAACTCGGCGGAGGTCAACGGCATGATGAAAGCCTCCATGCCGCGGGCGTTCGTCATCGGCCCGGACGGCTCGACCACGGTGGACACCGACTACTTCACCAGCGTCGAACTCACCCGCACCGACCCGCAGGTGGTCACCTACACCATCAATCCCAAGGCCACCTGGTCCGACGGCACCCCGATCACCTGGCGGGACATCGCGGCGCAGATTCACGCGTTGAGCGGGGCCGACAAGCACTTCGAAATTGCCGGGCCCAGCGGCGCCGACCGCGTCGCGTCGGTGACGCGCGGCGTCGATGACCGGCAGGCGATCATGACGTTCGCCAAACCCTACGCGGAATGGCGGGGGATGTTCGCCGGCAACAACATGCTGCTGCCCGCCAGCGTGACAGCCACCCCCGACGTCTTCAACACCGCGCAGCTGGAGGCGCCCGGGCCGTCGGCGGGCCCGTTCATGGTGGCCTCGTTGGACCGCACGACGCAGCGAATCGTGTTGCGGCGCAACCCGAAATGGTGGGGCGCCCGGCCGCGCTTGGATTCGATCACCTATCTGGTGCTCGACGACGCGGCCCGGCTGCCCGCGTTGCAGAACAACACGATCGACGCCACCGGGGTCGGTTCGGTGGACCAGCTGACCATCGCCGAGCGCACCAAGGGCATCTCGATCCGGCGCGCGCCCGCGCCCAGCTGGTCGCACTTCACGTTCAACGGCGCGCCGGGCTCGATCCTGGCCGACGTGGCGCTGCGCGTCGCCGTCTCCAAGGGCATCGACCGGCGGACCATCGCCAAGGTCGTCCAATACGGCCTCACCAATGACCCGGTGGCGCTGGGCAACCACATCTACGTCGACGGCCAACAGGGCTACCGCGACAACAGCGCCGTGGTCCCCTACGAGCCCGCCGCGGCCGAACGCGAGCTGGACTCGTTGGGCTGGAAGCGGGTGGGCCAATTCCGCGAAAAGGGCGGCCGCCAGCTGGTGATCCGGGACCTGTTCTTCGACGCCCAGAGCAGCCGCCAATTCGCGCAGATCGCGCAGCACAGCCTCGCGCAGGTCGGCGTCAAGCTCGAACTCGTAGCCCGTTCCGGCAACGGCTTTTTCACCAACTACGTCAACGTCGGCGACTTCGACATCGCCCAATTCGGTTGGCAGGGCGACGCCTTCCCCTTGTCGGCGCTCACCCAGATCTACAAGTCCGACGGCGAAAGCAATTTCGGCAAGATCGGCAGCCCCCAGATCGACGACGGGATCGAACGGACGCTGGAAGAACTCGACCCGGTGAAGGCGCGGGCGTTGGCCAACGACCTCGACAGGCTGATCTGGGCGGAGGGTTTCAGCCTGCCGCTCACCCAGTCACCGGGCGACGTCGCGGTGCGCAGCACGCTGGCGAACTTCGGCGCGGCCGGGTTGGCGGACCTCAACTACTCCGCCATCGGGTTCACGCGGGATTGAACCGCCGGCGCACGAACGCCGGGATCGGCAGGGCGGCCTCGATGATGGCGGCCAGTTCGACCGCCTTCCACAGCAGCCGCACCTCGGGGCGCGCCGGCAGCGCGTCCAGCGCCGACGCCCGCGCGACGAGACCGTCGGCCTGGCCGCGCCACACCGCGTGCGCGACGGCGAGGGCGGCCGGCTCGCGGAAGTCAATGGCGCTGTGCGCCATGGTGGGCAGGTGCACGAGCGCCGCCGCGGGTATGAGCTGCGCGACGCGCTGCGCCACGGCGGGCGGGGTGATGAGGTCGCGGCCGCCCGAGACGACGGCGGTGGGCCAACCGAACTTCGGCATCTCGGCCACCAGGTCGTAGGGCTCGTCCTCGAACGTGGCCGTCTGGGTCCGCGACACCCGTTCGGCGACGGCGGGATCCAGCGGTAGGCCGTCGGGCTGGGCCGCGTAGTCCAACTCGCGGAACGCGATCCGGCTCACCAGATCCTCTTCGTAACGAAACGGCAGATGGCTCAGGGTGGTGAATCGGGAAATGAGCCACCACAACAGCTTTCGGCCGTCGAGGAGCAGGTCGACCTGCCGCTCGAGCAGCGCGGCGCCGCCGTAGCCGTACATCGTCGCGACGACGTGCGTCGCGCCCGGGCCCATCACCCCGGCGTCGACGAGCTTGCGCATCTTGGGCGCCAGCGCGGCGGTCTCGGGGCTGTCGCCCCGCAGCAACAGCCGCCGGATCGCGCGCCGCACGATGACGATGTCGTGCCGGGACAGCAGCGGCGAATCGAGGACCATGGCCCGCACCCGGCCGGGATGACGCACGCCGACGCCGGCCGCGATGTAGGTGCCGTACGACGCCCCGTAAATGACCGCCGACTCCACGTGCGCGTCGTCGAGGACGGCGGCGATGTCGTCGACGACCTGATTCACGGTGAAGGCCTCGGGCGGCAGGTCGGCGCCCGCGTCGTCGTGGCGGGACAGCCCGACGCCGCGGTGCTCGACCATGATGACGTCCAGGCCCGCGGCCGCCGCGCGGCGCCGCAGTCCCCGGTACATCTGCACGGAGGCCACGCCGGGGCCGCCCGGGATGATGACCAGCGGATGGGCGGACTTACGGCCCGCCCGCACGTAGTAGAGGTCGAACTCCTCGGCGCCGTCCGGCGAGATCGGCCGGCGGATGGGCCGCACCCCGGGTAACGCGGCGAGCTTCTGTTGGGTGCGGCGCCGCTTCGCATCCATCGTCATCGGAGTCGGCCCGCCATGACCATATTCTGCAGACGCCGCCCGCCGCGACCAATCCGCCGTCCCCGTCGGCGCGTTCGCGCTGTTCAGCCGCTAGGCGGACAGGTCGATGCGGTGCGCGCCCTTGACCCCGTCGTATCGGTCGGGACTGCACGTCAGGACGATGACCTGCCCGTGCGTGCCGACGGTGTCGAACAGCTCGCCCATTCTGGCCAACCGGTCGGGGTCGGTGAAGCCGAGCGCGTCGTCGACGACCACCGGCACGGCATCCTCCTTGGCGACCAACGCCGCGCCCGCCAGCCGGGCCAGGATGCCGAGTTGCTCCTTGGCCCCGCCGGACAGGGATTCGTACGGCACCGTGACACCGTCGAGCGTGCGGCTGCGGATGCACAGGTCGCTGTCGACGTCGACCTCGAAGGTGGGCCCGAACACCGGGCGGCCGAGCCGCTGCAGTTCCGCACGATAGGGCTCGACGTAGCGCTGCCGGGTGGTGTCGCGGTGCCGCGTCATGACCGTCCGCAGCAGCTGCGCGGCGCGTGCCCGGCCGCCGACGCGGATGTGCTCGCTGGCGGCCTGCTCCCGCTCCGCCTCCGCGACGTCCAGCTTGCCCTGACGCCCCTCGCTGCCGAACACCGAGAGCTCGATGTTGACGTCCTGCAACGCGCGGATCGTGTCCTCGTAGCGCTCGCGCAGCGCGGTGTCGTGCTTCGTGGCCTCGGTCAATTCGCTGGCCACCGCGTCCGGCGCCGCGGCCGGCCGGCCGTCGGCGAGGTCGGCGGCCCGCCGCTGCGCCGCGAGCGCCGCGTCCTGTGCCGCGCTCGCCGACACCGTCAGGTCCTGGTCGCCGATCGAGGCCCGCGCCGCGGCGAGCCGAGCGGTCGCCGCGTCGAGCTCACCGATTTGGCCGTCGCGCCGATTCCGCAAAACCGTTGCTGTGGTGCTTATTTCGGCGAGGCGCGCCGTCACTGCCGCGGCCCGCTGCCGGTGCAGTGCGCAGTCAGCGAACGCCGCCTGCCAAGTTGTTTCCAGCGCTTCGAGTTCGGCGCGGGCGACGCTCAGGTCGGTCACCACCGGGTCGTCGGGCTGGGCGGCCGGTTGGCCCGCACGCAGTTGCGTGACTCGGGACCGCAGCTCGTCGACCCGTTCGTCCCCGCAAAGCCCCGCCAGGGTGGCGGTCAGCTGGTCGCGCCTGCTTTGCAGGTCACGCCGGCGCAGGTCGGCCGCCCGCGCGGCCGCGAGATCGGCGACCTCGGCCGCGGCCAGGGCGGTAACCAAATCCTGTTGCGCGGCGGCGTGTTTGGCGTGCACGTCCAGCGTGGTGGCGCCCGGGGTGACCCGCACGGTCAGGATGCCGGGAACCTGCACGGTGGTGGGGTCGGCGGCGGTGCCTGACCAGGACTGGCCGGCCGACAGCACGACCCGTTGGTCGCCGACGGCGAGCTCGATGTCCGCGGCCGCGGTGAACTCCACCGCGGCGCACATCGATGCCAGCTGGTCGCCGGTGCGCTCGACCGCGGCCGCCGCCTCCTCGATGCGGCGCAGCGACTCGCCGGTGATCGCGATGGCACTGAGCTCTTCGCGGATCCGCTCGCGGTCCCGCTCGACGTCGTCGATCTTGGCCAATCGCGCACCAAGCCGGTCGGCCTCCTCGCGCTGCGCGAGTCGCTCGACGGCGCCGCGGGCGGCCTGCACGCGGTGGTGCAGATCGTCGAGCGCCGCGGCGGCTTGCTGCACGGCGGCTTCGGCGGCCTCCGCCTCGACCCGAGCCACCGATTCGGCGTCGGCAGCGTCCTGCGCCTCGGCCGTCACGCCGGCGATACCTGTTGTCCGCGTGTCGATCTCGGCGAGCAGCTCAGTGCGGGCGCGGTGGGCGGCGACCGCCGCGGTGCAGGACGCCACCGCGGCGGCGGCCACCAGGTCGGCTTCCCGCGCCTTCGCGGTCAGTTCGGCGACGGCGTCGGCGGCGGCCCGTGCGGCCTGTAGGCGCGGCGCGGCGGCGACGCGCTCGGCGGACAACTCGGACACCTGTTCGGTCAGGCAGGCGTGGCGGGCGACGCGGTCGTCGACCTCGGCGACGGCCGCCGCGCATTCGGCTACCGCCTTCTCCGCGTCGGTCAGGCGCGCGATCGCGGCGGCCCACTCCCCCGTGGGGCGCCCGGTGGGGGTGAAGTAGCGGCCGTACTCGGCGTCGATCCGCTCGATCAGCAGCGGCTCGGCGCCGGAAAGCGCGCCGGTGTCACCGGCGGCGATGTCGAGCGCCCGCGACAACGCGTCACACCCGGACAGATCCACCGCCGCGGTGGACGCGGACTGCAACACCCGCTGGGCGTGCCAGAGGTCGCTGTCGACCGTCTCGGCCAACATCGCCCGGACCCGCTCGTGCGCCTCGTCACCGGTCAATTGCTCGCGGTGCGGCCGCAGCAACGTCAGCTCCGTCTCACACTTCTTGTGAAACCGCTTGCGATAGACGAATCGGTAAGGCCCACAACTGAGTTCGGCCTTGACTTCCGAGCCGACGTCGCTGTGGGTGGGCTTGACCTGCTTGACTTCCTTCTTCGTCGAGCGATCCCTGGACTCCAACAGCAGGTCGAGGGCCTCGATCATCGACGACTTGCCGATCTCGTTGGCGCCGGAGACCACCACGACGCCGTGGTCGGGAAACTCGAGCTCCCGATGCTCGATACCGCGATAGTTGGTCAGCGTCAACCGGTGCAGCTTCATGCGGCCCCGCGATCGGCGAGTCGGAGCAGCAGCGCCAGCGCGGCCTGCGCGTCACCGGCGGCCTCCGTGTCCGTTTCCCTTGCCGTGGCGACCAATTCGTCGACGGCGGCGGCGGCGAATCCGCCGATACCCAGGTCGCTGAATTCGCCGTCGGCGGGAATCACCACCAGGTCGGTGTGGCGGTCCCACATCCCGAGCCGCGCGAACAACCGCGCGTACTTGTCCAGACACCCATCGAGTGCGGCGCGGTCGGTCACCGTCAGGGACCCGGTCAGCGCCAGCCGCACCACGGTGCGGTCCTTGTGGGTCATCAGGTCGAGGTTGATGTCCAGGTCGGCGATATCGCGGCTGTTGTCGACCTGTCGGTGCATGGTGACGAATCGCCAGCGCCCGACGTGCCGCGCCTGCACCGAGACCGCGCGGTGCGGGTCGTCCTCGTCGATGTCGACCACGAGGACGTGGCCGGGGTCGGCTTCGACGTCGTCGTAGTTGGTGACCTCCGGCGACCCGGAGTACCACACCCGGCCGCTGCTGCCGACTCGAGTGCGAGAGTGCTTGTCGCCCAACGCCGCATAGTGCACCGCGCCGCGGGCCAGCGCGTCTTCCAGGTTCGCCAGGCGGACCAGCGACGGCTTGTCGCGGTCGGGGTCCAGCTCGTCGACCCCACCGTGCGCGACGAGCACCCGGGTGGCCGGGGCCGGGGGCAGCCCCTCGAGGACGTCGGCGACGAGGTCCGACGTCGGCGCCTTGGAACGCCATGGCGCGGCGACGATCTCCACCCCCGGGCGTACCTGATGCACACCGGGCCGGTCGAGGACCACGACGTTGTCGGGGCACTCGCCGGTGAACAGCGCGCCGGTGTACACCGACGAGGCGTCCAACGGGTCGTGGTTGCCCGGCAGCAAATAAACCGGAATCCCGATGGCGCGCATGGCTTCCAGCGACTGGCCGATGACCGCCGGCGGCAGCTGATTGTGTTCGAAGACGTCCCCGGCGACCACCACGAATTCGGCGCCCACTTCGGCCGCCAGCTGTCCCAGCCCGGCCACCGCGTCGCGGCGGGCCGCGGAATAGCGCGGCTGCGCGTCACCGGCCAGGAAGTGCCGGGTCATGCCCAGCTGCCAGTCGGCGGTGTGCAGGAATCGCATCCGGAAACCCCTTTCGAACTGCGTGACTACCAGGGCACCGCGAGCTTAAGGCTGTGCACCGACAAGACGCGGGACCTCGGTCGGCAGGTCTTTGTCCGGTATGTAGAGGTACGGGCGGTCGACCGTCTTGCGGATTGTTCGTCAATTTGTCGAGGCCGTGGTGGATTGCCGCTACGCAGTAGGTCCACGGTCCTTGGCGGACGTGAGGAAATCTCGTTTGTCGCCGATATCCGCCACGAGTGAAGTGCGGTTGGAATCGCCGAGACCTAGGCTGAGGCGCCACGCGGGACATCGACACCATCGACGGCGACTCCGGCTGGTGACCGGAGCTTGGCGCATCCGCGGCGGCCCGCCAAGCACCACCCTGGTTGACGCACTCCTCGACGAGCGGTCCCAAGCGCGTCGTGCCGCCATGTCACGCGAAACGGACGTGCACGACCGCACCACCGCGGTAGCTTCGTAGTTGCTTTTACAGCGTGTGGCGAGGTCGCGGGCGGTGCGATGCTAGATATTGCGGACTTGATCGCGAAGGCGGGGGGCAATCCCTGGGCGATCAATAGGAGCCTGCAGGCGGGCAGCCCGCTGCAGATCAACAATCTCGCGCAGGCCTTTCACGATGCTGGCCGGTGCACCACGGCGGCCAGCGAGGAATTCGACCAGGCTAAGAAGCGGTTTGACGCGGCCTGGAACCATCAGGACGGTGACCACCCAATCAACGACTCAGCCGAAGTGCAGCGGGTGACCAAAGCCCTTGGCACACAGTCGTTGCAGCTGCCGATGATCGGTTCCCATTTGGAAGACATTGCCGCTGCTCTGGCCGAAGCACAGAAGCGCGGGAAAACGGAGATCGAAACGCTGAACCATCAATTGCGGCTGCTCGACAAAGTCGTCGTCGCGGCGCAGACCGATCTGGCGAGAGGCGGTCTCACGGAGAACGAACAGCATGCGCTGCAGACGCTAATTGAGGACGCGAAGGCCGACGAGCTGGACGACGTTCGCGATGCGCTGGTCCAGATGCGCCTTATCCGCGGCGTCTACACCAGTGAGCTCCATGCGGGGCAGGCCAGCCTGGTCAAGGACGGATATGACCCCGCTGCGATCTGGGCTGACGACGCGCATTTTGGCCCCGGTGATCCGCCCCTGGATACACCCCCTGGAACCGGACCACGGATTGATGGGCCAGCGTCACCACCCCTACTTGAGGGCCAGAACACTAAAGACCAAGACGACTTGGATTTGTCGATTCCCGGCACCGGCATTGCGCTCGGCGGCGACGGCGCCCATGGTTCCCCAAATATCCTGGTCCCGCCTGACGGTGAGGCGCCCGGCGTCAACGGTCCCAATCCGCTACCGCATCCGCCGGGCACTCGTCCGTTGCCCACCGGAACCGCTGTCGGCCCCAACGGCGAGAAATATGGGTTCTACGGCTTCGTCCCGTTGAAGGGGCCCGACGGGCAGCCGAACACTCATTTCTCTGTTCCAGACACCGTTGTGGTCGACCTCGCGCACCCCGACAAGGTGCTGTACACGCTGCATGGCATTTCGCAAGCCAGTGGAGTTTTCGACCCGAACACCGGGAAAATGATCATCATGGGCAACACTGCAGACGGGCAGCGCGGCCTGTGGGAATCCGCTCCCGTCAAGCAGAACGGCAGCTGGGGAAATACTCTCCAGTCCAAGGGGACTTTCAACGGTGAACTTAACGGCAATCGAGAGAGCCAAATTACGGCGCTTCCCGGAAATAAAGGCTTTATGGTCGTCGGTGGAGCCGCGAATAAGCCGATCGTCGGCGCCGTGGCCAGCACTCCCGAAGGCCTGCTAAATGCACCGACACAAACGCTGGTCGGACAGATGCCCGACACCCAGATTCCGTATGGACCTACAATTACCGACATACGGCAAGAAGGGGGCAAGAACGTCGTCACAATGCGCGTCAGCACGTATGGGCTGGGTGTCGGCGTTTACGATCCAAAGACCTACACAACGATTTTTACCGTAACTCCAGGAAGCTGAGAGGGTCCAAGCCGATGAGAACACTACGTCGAGTGCTTACTGCCGCAGCGGCGACCCTCATCGTAGCCACGTCGGCCTGCACACAGTCGCATGCCGATCCGGCATTCCCGGATCCCTCCGGCTACCCGCGCGTCAACGTGTACGACTACGGAATCGCGTTAGCTAACCCCCAGCGTGATCCCACCACAGCCATCTATTTCCTTACACCCGACGGGATTCCGTGCAACTTCCACACCGGAAGCATCGAGTGCATAGGCAACGTCCCCGGCGTACCGGACAACGACAAGAATCCATTTACTTCGGTGTCGACAGATACGGGCATACGAGCAGCAACATCGACTCCGTACACCAACGGGTCTATCCAAGGACATCCCCTTAAGACGTTACCCCCACTGCAAGCCTTGGCCGCCGGTGGCACCTTCTGTGGAGTCGACGGCTCGGGCGCCACCGCGTGCAAAGACTCGAATGGCCGAGGATTTGTGATCTCGCAACAAGGCACCCGCTGGCTTCCACACGTCTGACGGAATCCCGCGATCAATAATTGTTATCGCCTGCGGCCGTGGTTGATGGCAACAGCGCAATAAAGCAGAACCATGCCGATGCGCCGGGACTATCTCGCTAACGGTGTTTCCGGCGGTTTTCATCAGTAGGTTTCGGCCGCCGGGAAACGGTCGCCGAAGGTGATTGCAAACACTGGCGACGACGTCGGCGCGCACGTCGGGGACGCGTTGAGCACTGGCTTCCACCGCATCGTCCATCGTGCCCTGCCGACACCGGTCGGGTCCAGGGAACGGGTCACCAGATAGAGGCACTTGAGCGCGGCCTGCTCGGAGGGGAAGTGTCCGCGGGCCTTGATCGCGCGGCGGTAGCGGGCGTTGAGCGACTCGATCGCATTGGTGCTGCAGATGACCTGCCGGATCTCCACGTCGTAGTCCAGGAACGGGATGAACTCCGCCCAGGCGTTGTCCCACAACCGGATCACCGCCGGGTAGCGCTGCCCCCATTTCTCGGCCAACTCGAACGAACGCCGTCCGGGCCGCGGTAGCGTTGACTGCGGTGTAGATCGGTTTCACATCACGTTTGATCTCATCCCAGTACTTGCGCGAGGTGAGCCGAAATGTGTTGCGCAGCAAGTGGATGATGCAGGTCTGCACAATCGCCTGTGGCCACACGTTGCCCACCACCTCGGGCAGTCCCTTGAGTCCGTCGCAGACGACGAAGAAGGTGTCCTTGATGCCGCGGTTGCGTAGGTCGGTGAGCACGCTCATCCAGAACTGCGCACCTTCACCGCCGGTGCCGGCCCACAAGCCGAGGATGTCGCGTTCCCCGGCCAGGGTGACCCCGATGGCCGCGTAGAACGGTCGGTTGGCGACCTGGCCATCGCGGACTTTGACCACGATCGCGTCGATGAAGATCGCTGCGTAGGTTTCATCTAGGGGCCGCACCGCCCAGTCGTTCATCTCCTCGATGACCTTGTCGGTGATCCGGCTGATCGTCTCCTTGGACACCGACGCCCCGTAGATCTCGGCGAAGTGCGCTGAAATCTCCCCGGTGGTAAGCCCTGTGGCATACAACGACAAGACCACCTCATCGACCCCAGACAGTCGGCATTGGCGTTTCTTGACGATCTGGGGCTCGAACGTGGATGCCCGATCGCGCGGCACGTCGAGTTCGACCGCGCCGGTGGTATCGGTCAGCACGGTCTTGGATCGGGTGCCGTTGCGAACGTTGCCCGCCCCAGCCTCGGGCGGGTCGTGTTTCTCATAACCCAGGTGCTCGGTCATCTCCTCGTTGAGCGCAGTCTCGAGCACCGTCTTGGTCAGCTGTTTGAGCAACCCGTCGGGCCCGGTCAGCGACAGGCCCTGTTCCTGGGCCAGCCGCACCAGCTCCACCGCAGCCTGCTGCTCGGCCGATTGCTCAGCCGACTTCTTCTTCGTCACACCATCCAGTGTCGTCATCACGGCACCTTCCCCGCCGAGCATCGCTCAGCGTGTCAGTGCCGGAAACACCGTTAATCCGACAGTCCCTTCGGGAACCGCAGAGGGTCAGTATTCAGGAGACGTAGACAGATGTTGATGCGATCGACGAGGGGGCGGCGTTTCTCGGGAAGGGAGAGGTAGGTGGTCGACCCATGATCAGTGCGTTGCGCGTGCCCGACTGTGCCGCTCGGGTGACGTCTGATGTCCACTTGGATTCGCCCGGAATGTGCCAGGGCATGCCTCCGCGCCGTCGAATGCCTCGCAAATCGTCATCAGCAACAATGAGCTGGACGGTCATCTACACCCCTTAGCGTGCGTCTCAACACATTTCGTCAACACGCAGAGACCAGCGCCTGACCGACAAGCTCTTCATTGGTGTATGGCCCGTACACCTCAGCGGTGTCAAAGAACGTCACGCCGCGATCCACTGCCGCCCGCAGGAGCTTTGTCATCTCCGTGGGGTTCTGGGCCGCACCGTAGAAGAAGCTCATGCCCATGCAGCCCAGCCCAAGGGCCGAGACTTCCAGTTGCTGTCCAAGTTTGCGCTTCTGCATTACGAGGTGCACCTTCAGGTTGTTCGATCGGGCTGACGGTTTCCCCGGCACTCAACCGGGATTCGCCGGCACGCTACGCAGCCCGTGCATCGGCAGGGAGACCCTCCCGATGCAGGTACCGACAGTGCCACCCATGCACAACGCCGATAATCCAGGCGTCAGGCACTATCACCACGAGCGGGGGGCACCAAGCCATTGGAAACCGGCCTCTCACGCGGACTGCTGGGCGGCTCGCCACCCCATGCCTTGGCTGGTCGCCAGCGCGCTGTTGTTTCCGACCTCGCCGACGCTCCTGGGCGGCGCGGCGCAGGGGGTCGGCAGTGGCAGCGCCGTCTCGGCCGGCAAAGCCGTCACTCCGCCCGCATGGCCGTGCATGCAGATGGTGCCCGCCGGTGTTTCGCTGGGGAGGTGATCGACAAGTGCGCTCCTTGCGATCGTCGGTGCACAGGAGCCACTACGTGGGACCGGCCGGTCAACGTGCCGGTTCAGTGTGGTGATACCGATACCAACGCACACCGACGACCGCTCGTGGTCAATGGCGGGCCCGGTCCGAGTCGGGCGGGGGCAGATGCGCATGAGGTCCAACGACTATGGCCATAAACGTCATCTCCCCGGAGCTAACGTCGATCCGTCGCTGCGGTGGTCGTGTGGTGGCGCGGGCGATGTTCACCGGCCAGCTCAGCACTGCCAATCGCGACATCGACACTCAGCGCAAACTTTGTCGTCGCACGCTTCGCCGCGATGGTGCTCAGCGGTCGGGGTGGATGCCGTTCAGGGCTAGCCGCACTAGTCGGGTGCCGTCGGCGGGCGTGTATTCGGTGGCGAGGGCGATGGCGAAGACGAGGGTGAGTAAGTCGTTGATGGTGACGTCGGATCGGATCAGTCCCGCGTCCTGGGCGGCATCGAGTAAGCCAGTGCCCGCATCGATGAGCGCCTGATGGCACAGGCCCGTGGTGGTTGCCTGCTTGCGATCGCCGTGCTGGAGCAGTGCGGCGGCGAGACCGCGGGTCGCCAGGCAGTAATCGCCGACCAGCTGCAGCCACTCGAGCATGGCGGCGGGGTTCCCATTGCGGGAGAGTTGGTCGGCTTGCGCGCGGAGGTCGTCGATGCCGTCGGCGAAGACGGCGTCTAACAGGACCCAGCGGGAGGGGAAGTGCCGGTGCAAGGTGGCCGATCCGACGCCTGCCCTGCGTGCGATCTCCTCCAACGACGCCTCGGCACCGTCGCGTAGGAACACTTCGGTCGCCGCGTCGACGATGCGCCGATAGCTGCGTCGGGCGTCAGCCCGTGGGGAGCGAGGTCCCAGGCTCGGTGCACTGGTCATCGATCGTGGCTCCAGGGTGTTGCGAAATGGGGGTGTCCTCCGTATCGTAGTGCCAACGAAAATGGGGTTCCGCCCCATTTTCTGCGAAGCTAAGCCACCCGAGCACGGAACGGCTGCGCACGGTCCGTACCCCACGTATGCCCCGTCCCCGGTCGTCACCACCCATCCGGTGACGTGCCGTCATCGCCTCCCTAGCACACGGCAACTCACATACGAAGGGGCGTTATGAACGGAAAACTCGCGGGCAAGGTAGCGGTGATTACCGGAGGTTCCAGCGGCATCGGCTTGGCGGCAGCCAAGGCGTTCGTCGCCGAGGGGGCGCATGTCTTCCTGATGGGGCGGCGTGAATCCGAACTGGCCAAAGCGGCGGCCGACATTGGTACGAATGCGTCGGTGGTGCGGGGTGATGTGGCCTCTCTCGACGATCTTGACCATGTGTTCACCGCTGTCGCTCGGGAGAAAGGCGTGATCGACATCGTCGTGGCGAACGCCGGATTCATTGCCGCACAGGGCATCGACACCGCAACACCGGAACACTTCAATCGCACCTTCGATGTCAACGTCCGTGGCGTCTTCTTTACCGTGCAGAAGGCCTTACCGTTGATGACGCGGGGCGGTTCGATGGTGCTGGTCGCCTCGGCCCTGCACCATAAGGGAATGCCGAACCACGGCACCTACGCCGCCAGTAAGGCAGCGGTGCGGTCCTTCGCGCGGACGTGGGCCGCCGAACTCAAAGACCGCGGAATCAGGGTCAACTCGCTCAGTCCGGGTACCATCGAGACGCCCATCTTCGAGGCTCAATCCTCCGGCCCTGAGGCCCACGCCGCCGCGAAGGCAGCGATTCAGCAGGTGATCCCCCTGGGCCGGATCGGCCGGGTCGATGAAATGGCGAAGGCTATCTTGTTCCTCGCCTCCGACGACAGCAGCTACAGCACCGGCACCGACCTCATCGCCGACGGTGGAATCACCCAGGTGTAGCTGCGGGATCCGCAAGGTGATCGCCGTGGCGCCGGGGACCGCCGACGGCAAAGGGGCGCGCGTCGACTCCCGTGACCTATTGTCTGGCTGGGGAGTCCGCGAATGGACAAGCGGGTCCCGCCAACGAGCGTCACCGTTGGCCATCACTGCACCTGCGTTGCCACGGTGGTAGACGGTGGCGGCTGTGCTGCGGTCCGCTCTCGCTGATGCGCGCGCTCACGGCGATGGGGGCTCGCTCGTTGGAGACGACAACGTGTGAATGAGGGGTAGGTAGACGGTATCGATGATCTCGGTCAGTGTGCTGGCGTCAATGGGGCTGGGTGAGAGGACCATCTCGTTGCGCACCAATACACCGACGCTGGCGGCTGCCCGGGGTGGTATCGGGCGTGGGCCAATTTCACCACGGGCACGTGCCCGTTCGAGTGCGGGGTAGACCGTCCTTTCGACAAGACTCCTCACCTCGGCGGCGAGCGTGCCGAACAGGTCGGCGTCGGCCTCGGCGATGAGGCTGCGGTAGTTGCCAACGCCGAACCCGTGGAATACCTCGATGACCGTACTGAACAACAGCAGCAAGTCGCCGCGCAATGATGTTGTCCAGACGAAATTTTCGTCG
Organism: Mycobacterium sp. E2462; assembly: GCF_001672685.1. Taxonomy (NCBI): domain Bacteria; kingdom Bacillati; phylum Actinomycetota; class Actinomycetes; order Mycobacteriales; family Mycobacteriaceae; genus Mycobacterium; species Mycobacterium sp. E2462. The sequence goes on along the minus strand of NZ_LZKC01000148.1, from coordinate 2,812 downwards.
GGCTGCCAGCGCAAACTGGGCAGTGCGTCGACGACCATGTGTGCCCGCGACGGGTATCGCCGGTAGAGAACGGGTTTGCCCGTCTGCGCGCGACGAGCGACGCCCTCGTAGGTGACGCCCGCGTAGCCGAAGTCGGCCAGTTCTGCCCTGGTGGCCTCGCGAATGGCCGCCATGAGTTCCTCGTTGCGTCGTCGATTCTTCGGAGGAGTGGGAGCCGTCCGGGATTTAGACACGTTGCGTACCTTACCGTAGCCGTGTACCTTCAATAAGGAACGGCACGTAACTTGTGCGATCGAGGCGAAGTGGTCGCGTACAGCCGGGTGACTGGGCCCGACCCGGAGCGGGTCAGGCAGGCGGTGCAACCGCTTCAGCGTGAAGAAGAAGGGAAGACCATGACGCCACTGACGCCGACGCTGCTGCACGTCTGCATTGCCGTCCCTGACCTGGGCGCTGCGCTCGCGTTCTACCGGGACGTCCTGGGCTTCCAATCCGTGTTCGAAACCGTGAATGGAAGTGCCGACGGCGCGCTGCTCGGTTTCGACGCCGCCGCCGTGAGCATCAAAGCTGCGCATCTGGTGGCAGTCGGCGCACCGGATCAGCACGCCACCGCCATCAATCTCGTCGAATTCGTCGAGCCGCAGACGACGTCGACGGGCTCCAGTCGTCGGGCAATGAACGACGCAGGGTTGACGCGTATGGCTGTGCTGGTGGATGACCTGGATCGGGCGCTCGAGCGCATCGCACCGTACACCGGGGTTGAAATCATCTGTGAGCCAAGGGAAATCAAGATCCATGAGGCGAAGTCGAGTAACTCGTCGAGGTGGTTTAGCTTCCGGGACCCGTTCGGGGTCTTCATCACCGTCACCCAACCAGCACGTGACGGCGAAGGGAAGATCTGAGATGGACAGGTATATCAAACGGTTGTTTCATGTGTGCATCACCGTGGCGGACATCGACGAGGCGCTCGACTTCTACCGTGGCGTGTTGGGCCTGCAGTCGATTGGCAGCCTGCGGAACGAACGATCAGACGGTGCCGTGCTCGGCTTTCCGGGACAGGACATCGTCATTCACGCCGATCACCTGTGCGGCATGCTCACCGATGACGCCACCGTCATCGACCTCGTCCAATTCGTACAGCCCAAAACGGTTGTTGGTGAGGGTCCCTATCGCCAGACGAACCACGTCGGGATCACCAGGATGGCATTCGACGTGGAGGACACCGACTCGATCTACGACAGACTCCGCGACCGCGGCGATATCGAGATCCTCGCTGAGCCCGCAACGGTGAAGGCACCCACCGACGGATACTTTCGAATCCTCACCTTCAAGGATCCGCACGGCATCGTCCTAGAACTGATCGAACATCGCGACACTCCATCGGGACGAGAACCGCGGCATGGGCAGACCCTCTCACCGTGATGGACAAGCCCCAACCGTTTCCATATTTATCAACCCAGTCCGACGATTCGTGACCTACTGATCACCGGACGATGGAGGAAACCTCAATGGCCGCCGAACATAGCAAGCCGTTCCGCATCGACCTGAAGTCCGGCCCTACCGGCGGCAAATGCGTTGCTGACTACGAACTCTTCTACGCCAGACGTGCCTTGGCCCACGTCAAGAAGTTGATCGGACGCCGAGGCCTGTTGGATCTGCTCGCCGACGATCTCAAGGAAGGCGAGGCCTTCCTCCGCGAATTCGCCGAGAAGTCCAACGGTGAAGTTCGGCCAGCGACGACTGTGCTGGCGGTGACAGGACTGACGGCCTCCGAATTCACCCGCTGGATGGACCAAGCCGTGACCAACGAGGCCACCATGCTTGCCGCCCACCCCGAGCACTTCGTGATGGACGGGCGCGCCGACGGCACCGTGCATCTCGTGGAGAACTTCGGTCCACACATCTGCTCGTGCATCGTGGCGTTCGGCGAGGGATCGCAGTGGGCACCCACCGCCCCCGAGTTTCTCTCCGAAGCTGACTACCCGTACAAGAAGATCGCCACGATCAAGCTGGCCGACGGAACCATCGTCGGACGGGTGCTGTCCCAATTCGGCGACACAGAAAGCGGTTTCACCGCCAGCTTATCCATCTACTTTCCCGCCGCATGCCCAGATGACCTGTTCGAACATCACCGCCGCCATCTGGCAGTCGAGTTCTCCAACTGGATTAGGGCAGCCGCGGCGGCACATACCTGACCTACGGCGGACGGCTGCTCCGGCAACACCCTGCGATGTCACGACCAAACCCAGAGAAAGCGAAGAGGATGACACTCGAACAACTAGCCAGCAGAGCCCAGATTCACGACATTCTGGTGCGCTACACCCGCGGAGTGGATCGACTGGAGTTCGATCTGATCCGCGCGGGATTCCACGACGATGCCTGGATTGACTTCCCCGAGGACGTCTATCAAGGCCCGGTGCAAGGTTTCTTCGACTTCCTCGAAAAGGAGCTGCCCTCCTTCGTCCGCACCCGACACAACCTCGGCAACATCCTCATCGAACTGGACGGTGACCTCGCGTTCGTCGAGTCCTACCTCACCGCAGACCACGAGGCCACGTCCCTGCACAAATGGGATGGTGCATTCGTGACCCTGTGGGCCCGCTACATCGACCGATTCGAGCGCCGCGACGGTGTGTGGAAGATCGCCAAACGCGCCTTACTCGTCGACTGGATGCGTCGGGACGCCAGCCCCGCTGGGTGGTTCAAGCTGCCCGAAGCCCAACTGGGCAAACGCAACGGCACGTCGTGGATTTCGGCTCGGTCGAGAAGTTCAGTGAGGTCCATGTCAGGGCTGCACTTTTCGCAGCACCGGGTC
>NZ_LZKC01000147.1:0-5124 GCF_001672685.1 Mycobacterium sp. E2462 | reverse complement strand
CCGACGAGGACCTGCGCGGGCTGCGCACCGAGCGGGTGGTGTTCGACGGCTGCAACTTCCGGGGCGCCGACCTCGCGGAGTCGCGGCATAGCGGCTCGGCGTTTCGCAACTGCACCTTCGAGCGGACCTCGTTGTGGCACAGCGTGTTCGCCCAGTGCAGCATGCTGGGGTCGGTGTTCGTGCGGTGCCGGTTGCGGCCGATCGCGTTCGACGAGGTGGACTTCACGCTTGCGGTGCTCGGCGGCAACGACCTGCGCGGCGCCGACCTGAGCGGCTGCCGGCTGCGGGAGGCCGGCCTGGTCGAGGCCGACCTGCGCAAGGCGGTGCTGCGCGGCGCCGACCTCACCGGCGCCCGGACCACCGGCGCCCGCCTGGACGGCGCCGACCTGCGCGGCGCGCGGGTGGACCCCGCGCTGTGGACCACCGCGAAGCTGGCGGGCGCGCGGGTGGACGTCGGTCAGGCGGTGGCGTTCGCGGTGGCGCACGGGCTGCGCTTGGACGCCTGAGTCAGCGCGTGAGCCGGATCCGCCACCGCACCCCGACCGCGTAGGCCAGCGACAGCGCCGCGAGCATGCCCATGTCGAAGAGGTAGGTGTCGGCGGTGTGCTGAAAGTGGCTGTCCCGCGGGCTCTGCGGGCCCGGCGACACCGCCCACAGGTCGACGGTCGAGGCCTGCGCCGCGTAACCCCATCGCGACGGCACCAGCCACGACAGCTGGTCGAGAAAGATCCGGTGGGTGACCGGCACCATGCCGCCGGAGAGCACCATCTGCATCATCAGGGACACCACCAGCAGCGGCATCACCTGCTCGGTGGAGCGCGCCAGCGCCGAGAGCAGCAGGCCCAGCATCGCGGCGGCCACGCACGTCGCCGCGACGGCGGCGAACAGTTCCACGGTGGCCCCCGAGGTGGAATGGCCGAGCAGTACCGCCGGCCGCGTCGGGGTGCCCTTGCCCAGCACCACGATGGTGGTGGCGATCGCGGCCTGCACGACGGCGAACGCGCAGAACACCGCGATCTTGGCCAGTAGGTAGGCGGTGGTGGACAGCCCGACGGCCTGCTCGCGCCGGAAGATCGGGCGCTCGCCGATGAGGTCGCGAATGGTCAACGCGGTCCCCATGAACACCGCGGCCATGGTGAGCAGCGTCAGGATCGTCCCGGCCTCACCGGCGGACTCGCTGGTCGGGTCGGCGTAGCCGAAGCCGACGGTGCCGGGCACCGTCAGCGACAGCGCGCCCATGATGAACGGCAGCACCGCCAGGAACACGAAGTAGGCGCGGTCGGAGACGACCAGGCGCACCTGGCGGCGCGCGATCGTGGAGAACTGGTGCGCGACGCTGGTGCGCGCCGGGGCCCCCAGGTCGGCCGGCGCCTCGGCCGGCGTGGCGGGCGGCGGCCGGTTCTGCTCGAGGAAGCGGCGGTTGGCCTCGTCGGGATCGGCCCCGACCTTGGCGAAGATCTCGGCCCAGTTGGTCGTCCCCATCGCCGCGCCGATCTGGCCGGGCGAGCCCAGAAACGCCGTCTTGCCGCCGGGCGCCATCAGCAGCACCTGGTCGCAGATGTCGAGGTAGGTCAGCGAGTGGGTGACCACCAGCACGACGCGGCCGGCGTCGGCGAGCTGGCGCAGCATCGTCATGACCTGCAGGTCCAGCGCCGGATCCAAACCCGAGGTCGGCTCGTCGAGGATCAGCAGCGACGGCCCGGTCAGCAGCTCCAGCGCCACCGAGGCGCGTTTGCGCTGACCGCCCGACAGCTTGTCGACGCGGGTGTCGGCGTGCTGCGTCAGCCCCAGCTCGTCGAGCACCTGGGCGACGATCTGCGCGCGGTCGGCCTTGCTGGTGTCCGGCGGCAGCCGCAGCTCGGCGGCGTAGTGCAGCGCCTGGCTGACGGTGAGCTGGCGGTGCACCACGTCGTCCTGCGGCACCATGCCGATGCGGGTGCGCAGCGACGCGTATTCGCTGTGGATGTCGTGGCCCTCGAAGGTGACGGCGCCGGCGGTCGGGACGGCGTACCCGGCGATCAGCCGCGACAGCGTGGACTTGCCGGCGCCCGAGCCGCCGATCAGCGCGGTCAGGGTGCCCGGGCGGCCGGTCAGCGAGATCCGCTCCAGCAGGTTTTTGCCGTCGACGCTGAAGTTGACGTCGCGGACCTCCAGGCCGCCGGCGCGGGTGGCGGCCTCCTGCCGGCGGACCAGGATGCCGCCGGTGAACACCAGGTCGACGTTGCCGATCGTGACGACGTCGCCGTCGGTGAGCATCGCGGAGCCGACTTTGACGCCGTTGACGAAGGTGCCGTTGCTGCTCTGCGCGTCGCGGATCTCGGCGCCCGCGGGGGTCGGGGTGAGGAACGCGTGGTGCCGCGACGCCAGCACGTCGTGGACGACGATGTCGTTGTCGAGCGCACGGCCGATCCAGGCGGGCCGGGCCCCGGTGGCCGGGCGGTCCGAGCCGGGGGCCTTGACCCGCGTGGTGGGGAAGTCGGCGGGGGAGCCGGGCGGCACCGGCGGGTTCGCCCCGGACGGCGGCCCCTGCTGAGGCAGCGCGCGGGTCGAGGAGTCCGGCCGGACGATGGGCACGGCGGTCCTGCGCTGGGCCTCCCGCGGCGGGCCGGGCCGCGGCGGGAGTGGGCCGGGCGGCCGCGGCCGCTGGAGGAGCGGGACCGAGTCCGTCGGCGGCAACAGGCCGACGCTGCCCGTGTGGCGGCCGATCTCGAAGGTGATCCGCGGCCCGTCGGGCTTGCCGATGTTGATCACCTGGCCGTCATGGATGTCGACGGCGGGCACGCGCTGGCCGCGCAGGTAGATGCCGTTCATCGATCCGTTGTCGACGGCGACCCACCGGCCGCCGTCGTAGCGCAGCAGCACGTGCGCGCGGGCGATCAGCGGGTGCGCCATCCGCAGGTCGGCGCGCAGGTCGCTGCCGACGACCACGTCGCGGCCCGGCGCGAAGCTGCCTTGCGAGCGCTCGGCGCGAGCCGTCAGCACGGGCTGGGCCGGGTGGGTCATCGTCGCGGCCGGCGGCTCAGCGCTTGAGCCGGATGTGCCAGCGGACGTAGCCGGTGTAGGCGGCCGACAGCGCCGCCAGCATGGCCATGTCGAACACGAAGATGTGCTTCGAGTGCTGCCAGATGGGGTCGTTCGTCGGGATCTGCTTGACCTTCACCAGCGACGGGAAGTCGATCGACGAGGCGCCCGCCGCGTAACCCCACCGCGCGGGGGTCAGCCAGGCCAGCTGTTCGAGGCCGAAGCGCTGATACACCGGGATCATGCCGCTGGAGAACACCAGCTGGGACATGATCGAGACCACCAGCAGCGGCATGATCTGCTCGTTGGACTGCGCCACCGCCGACAGCAGCAGCCCCAGCATCGCCGAGGCCACGCAGGTCCCGGCGACGGTGACGAACAGCGAGAACGTGGAGTTGCCGAAGAACTGCGGGTGCGCCGTCGGGGCGCCCTTGCCCAGCCGCACGATGACGGTGGCCACCGCCGCCTGGGCCGTCGCGAAGACGCAGAACACCGCGATCTTGGCCAGCAGGTAGGCGGTGGTGGACAGGCCGACGGCCTGCTCGCGCCGGAAGATGGGCCGCTCGCCGATGAGGTCGCGGATGGTCAGGGCGGTGCCCATGAACACGGCGCCGATGTTGAGCAGCACCATGATGTACTGCGGCTGCGTCGGCGCGATGCCCAGCGGGTCGGCCGGGCCCAGGCCCGGTTTCGGTCCCTTCACGGTCAGCGACAGCGCCCCGATCAGGAACGGCAGGATCGCCAGGAAGATCGTGTAACCCCGGTCGGAGATGACCAGCCGGACCTGGCGGCGGGCGATGGTGGACAGCTGGCGCAGCAGGTCGGTCTGGGGCGGGTCGCCCAGGTCGGCGGGGCTCTGCGGCGACGGCGGCTGCGACGACTGCTGGTTGCGTTCCTTGAAGCGCCGGTTGGCCTCGTCGGGGTCGGCGCCCACCTTGGCGAAGATGTCGGCCCAGTTGCGGGTGCCCATGGCGGCCTCGACCTGGTCGGGCGGCCCGCAGAACGCGGTCTTGCCGCCGGGCGCGACCAGCAGGATCTGGTCGCACACGTCGAGGTAGGACACCGAGTGGGTGACCACCAGCACCACGCGGCCGGCGTCGGCGAGCTGGCGCAGCATCAGCATGACCTGGCGGTCCAGCGCCGGGTCCAGGCCGGAGGTGGGCTCGTCGAGGAGCAGCAGCGACGGCTGGGTGAGCAGCTCGAGCGCCACCGAGGCGCGCTTGCGCTGCCCGCCGGAGAGCTTGTCGACCCGGGTCTCGGCATGCTTGGTCATGTCGAGTTCCTCGAGCACCTGCGCGACGACGCGGGCGCGCTCCGCCTTGCTGGTGTCGGGCGGCAGGCGCAGCTCGGCGGCGTAGTTCAGGGCCTGGTTGACGGTCAGCTGGCGGTGCACGACGTCGTCCTGCGGGACCATCCCGATCCGGCTGCGCATGGACGCGTACTCGGCGTGAATGTCGTGCCCCTCGAAGGTCACCACGCCGGAGGTGGGGCTGGTGTAGCCGACGATCAGCCGCGACAGCGTGGTCTTGCCGGCGCCGGAGCCGCCGATGATGGCCGTCAACGTGCCGGGCCGCGCGGTCAGGGAGATGTGGTCGAGCAGCTGCTTGCCGTGGTCGACGGTGTAGCAGACCGAGTTGACCTCCAGGCCGCCGGTGCGGGTGGCGGCCTCGGTGCGGCGCACCAACGTGCCCCGCGTGAACACGAGGTCGACGTTGCCGATGGTGACGACGTCGCCCTCGGTCAGCACCGCCGAGCCCACCCGCACGCCGTTGACGAAGGTCCCGTTGACGCTGTGCGAGTCGCGGATCTCGGTCCCCAGCGGCGTCTGGGTGAGGAACGCGTGATGCCGGGAGGCCAGCACGTCCTGGATGACGATGTCGTTGTCGGTGGCGCGCCCGAGGGTCAGGGAGCCGACCGGCTTCTGGATCGCGCCCGACCGGGACGGCAGCAGCGCCTGGAACATCTTGGTGGCCAGGTTCGCCACCTCGGGCGGCTTGGCCGCCGACGGCGCCATCTCGGTGTGCGGCGACCGCTGGAAAACGGTGACCCGCCGCGCGGTTTCGCGGATCCGCGGAACGAACTGGATGGCGGACGCCCCGGTGC
>NZ_LZKC01000146.1:0-3054 GCF_001672685.1 Mycobacterium sp. E2462 | reverse complement strand
GCACCCGCAATCCGTCGACGAAGATGCCGTGCTGGCCCACGTCGAGGGCCACCCACTGGTTGCCGGTGAAGCGCAGCACGACGTCACGGCGGGGCGCGGGCGGCGCCTGCGGGCCGGGGACGAGCCGCTCCAGGGCCAGGTCGCAGCCGGGACCGTAGCCGACGACGACATCACGGCCGGGGTGGAAGGTGAAGCGGGCCGACCCGACCCAGACGGTCAACGGGAAGGCCGCAGCCTCGGTCCGCATGGGTCGCCACCTTTCGTCGATCGTTTCGGGCCGCCTGAAGGTCTATCCCGGGTCTACCCTGGCGGCCGGTCGGTTTACCAGCGCCGTGGCGCTCAGGGCGCGCTACGGCGACCCGTCAGTGCGGCGTTGTCGAGCAGGCGCCGCAGGACGTCCACCGCCTGCCCGAGCACGTCGCGATCCGCGGGGGCCAGCTGCGCCAGCTGCGGCTCGATGGCCGCGGCGCGGTCGGCCCGCACCGCGTTCAGCGTCCGGCGTCCGTCGGTGGTGATCTTGATGCGCACCGCGCGGGCGTCGCAGGGGTCGACCGTCCGGGTCACCAGGCCCGCCTCCTCGAGGCGGCGCACCTGCGTCGTCATCGTCGGCTGCGAACAGTGGTCGACGGCGGCCAGGTCACCGATTCGCGCCTCGCCGTGCGCTTCGATGGTTGCCAGCAGCCGGGCTTGCGCCGCCGGCAGCGGCATCTGGATGCGCTGCGTGGCCAGCCGGTTGAGCCTCGCGACCACAGCGAGCAGGTCGGCGCCCAGTCCCTGCTGGGCTTCGAGGTCCGCGGTGTCGACGACGTTGTCCATACCTTCCATGTTTGCATAGCTTTGCTATAGGAGGGGCGAGCGCCGCGGCGGGTGGTTCGCAAAACGCCTCTTCGACGGACACCTCTGTTCACGCCTGGCAGAATCGCGGAGGTGACATTGCTGCCGTTACGGCAATTCCGGGGTGGGCCGTTACGGCCGAACGAATTGGCACAGGCCGCGGTCATGGGAGCCCTGTGCGCGGCAATCGAGATCCTCGCCGCCGTCATCCCGTTTGCTCAGGGGCTCGGCGTGGTCGGGACGGTGCCGATGGGTCTGCTGGCCTACCGGTACCGCCCGCGCGCCCTGATGGCGGCGACGATCGCGGGCGGCGTCATCGCGTTCCTGATCGCCGGGCTGGGCAGCCTGTTCATGCTCGTCGACTGCGCCTGGGTCGGTGGACTGTGCGGCACCATCAAGCGCCGGGGTCGCGGCACCCCGACGGTGATCGCCTCGTCCCTGGTCGCCGGCGTCCTGTGGGGCGCCGGGTGGGTCGGCGTGCTGGCGGTCCTGACCCGGCTGCGGCAGTTGTTCTTCGACGTCATCAACGCCAACGTCAACGGCATCGCGTCGCTGCTGGACAAGGTGCACCTGCACGGGCTCGGCGACGGGCTGAAGCGCTACGTCGGCGACGGCCTGCAGCACTGGCCCCTGCTGATCTTCCCGTACATGATCCTGCTGGTCGTCGTCGTCTCGTGGGTCAGCTGGTCGGCGCTGTCGCGCCTGCTGGAGCGCATGCGCGCCATCCCCGACGTGCACAAGCTGGATCCCCCCGCCGACACCGTGCCCGGGGACGCCCCGGTGGGACCGGTGCCGGTGGTCCTGGACAAGGTACGGTTCCGCTATCCCCACGCCGATCGCGACGCCCTGCGCGAGGTCAGCCTCGAAATCCGGGCCGGGGAACATGTCGCGATCACCGGCGCGAACGGCTCCGGCAAGACCACGCTGATGCTGGTCCTGGCCGGCCGCGAACCGACCGCCGGCACCGTGCAACGCCCGGGCACCGTCGGCCTGGGCGAGATGGGCGGCACCGCGATCGTGTTGCAGCACCCCAAAAGCCAGGTGCTGGGGACCCGGGTCGCCGACGACGTGGTGTGGGGCCTGCCGCCGGGCACCGACATCGACGTGGAGCAGTTGCTCAGCGAGGTCGGCCTCGACGGGCTCGCCGAGCGGGACACCGAAAGCCTCTCCGGCGGGGAGCTGCAGCGCCTCGCGCTCGCGGCCGCGCTGGCCCGGGAGCCGGCGCTGCTGATCGCCGACGAGGTCACGACCATGGTCGACCAACAGGGCCGGGACGCCCTGCTGGGCGTGCTGTCCGGCCTGGCGCAGCGGCGCCAGACGGCGCTGGTCCACATCACCCACTACGACAACGAGGCCGCGTCCTCCGACCGCGTGATCCGGCTCAGCGACTCCCGCGACAACGCGGACACGCCCGACGCCGTGAGCCCGCCGGTACTGGCCATGCCGATCGACCACCGCGGGCCGGCACCGGTGTTGGAGGTCATCGACGTCGGCCACGAATACGCCAGCGGCACACCGTGGTCCAAGACCGCCCTGCGCAACGTCAGCTTCACCGTGGAACAAGGTGACGGCATCCTGCTGCACGGCGGGAACGGGTCGGGCAAGTCCACGCTCGCCTGGATCATGGCCGGCCTCACCGTGCCGACCTCCGGCGTCTGCCTGCTCGACGGCGTCCCCACCGACGAACGCGTGGGCGACGTCGCGCTGTCCTTTCAGTCGGCGCGGCTGCAGCTGATGCGCGACCACGTCGACATGGAAGTCGCTTCCGCGGCCGGTTTTTCGCCCACCGACACCGACCGCATCGCCGAGGCGCTCGCCTCGGTGGGGCTGGATGCGGCGATGGGCAAGCGGCGCATCGACCAGCTCAGCGGCGGCCAGATGCGCCGCGTGGTGTTGGCCGGGCTGCTGGCGCGCTCGCCGCGGGTGTTGATCCTCGACGAACCCCTGGCGGGACTGGACGCGGCGAGCCAGCGTGGCCTGCTGCGGCTGCTGGAAACCCTGCGCCGCGAGCGGGGACTCACCGTCATCGTGGTGTCGCACGACGTCGCCGGCCTGGAGGAGCTGTGCCCCCGCAGCCTGCAGCTGCGCGACGGTGCCCTGGTCGCGACGTCGCGGACGGCGGGGGGTGTGGCGTGACCGACTCACCGACCCGCGCGGCGCCGCAGGGCCGCACCCGGCGGCCCCGCCGCCCCGTCGTGCTGCTGGTTCCGCTACCGGGCA
>NZ_LZKC01000145.1:0-6476 GCF_001672685.1 Mycobacterium sp. E2462 | reverse complement strand
CCACGGTGGCGGCACCGTGATGGGTCACGCCGCCCAAGATGACAAGTACCTGCGGAAATTGTCTCGTTGCGCCGGCGTCGCGATCGCGGCGGTGGAGCACCGATTGGCGCCCGAGCACCCGTATCCGACGCCCGTCGAGGATTGTTATGCGGCGTTGCGGTGGCTGGCCAACCAACCATGGGTGGATCCGGCGCGAGTCGGCGTCGGAGGGGCCAGCGCCGGCGGGCATTTCGCAGCGGCGGTGGCCCAGCGAGCCCACGATCGCAAGGACGTGGCACTGGCCTGTCAGCTGCTGATCTATCCGATGCTCGACGACCGCACCGGAGCCGAGCGCGACGCCCGCAAGCGCCTGATGTGGACGGCAACGGACAACCAACTCGCCTGGCGGTGGTACCTCGACGGAGCCGACCCGCGCGACGCGGCGCCGGCGCGCCGCGATGACCTCTCCGGTCAGCCGCCCACCTGGATCGGGGTCGGCACGCTGGACCTGTTCTACCCGGAATCCCGGGCCTACGCTCGGCGCCTGCGCGACGCCGGCGTGCCCGTGCACGAAGAGATAGCCCCCGGCGCTTTCCACGCCTTCGACCAGATCGCCGACAAGGCCCCGGTCTCGGTGCGGTTCTTCGACAGCCAGTGCACGTATCTGCGGGGCGCCCTCGCCGGGCCCGGCGCCGATTCCGGGCTCCACACCACCGATTAAGGCGCTGCGCCGCAACAGTTTGCGTCGAGCCGGTGCGGCCCGCGCGGTCGCCGTCGCCGCGGCAGGTCCGACGCGTTCGGACACGTTTTGACTGCAAAGTATGCAGAGTGTGCAACTATAGAGGCCGTGGTGGTCAACCAGATGGGCCTGCGCGAGCGCCGTCGCCGTCAGACGAGCGCGGACATCCGCGACGCGGCGGTGCGCCTGACGCTGGAACGCGGATTCGACAAGGTCACCGTCGACGAAATCTGTGCCGAGGCCGGCATTTCCACGCGCACGTTCTTCAACTACTTCCCCAACAAAGAGTCGGCACTGGCGTACGGGCCCTCCGATATTCCTCCCGAGTTGGTCGCCGATTTCGTCGCGGCCGGCCCGGCTCGGTACTCGGTGGTGTTGGCGGAGCTGATCACCTTGGCGGCGCACCATCTGCGCGACGTCCCGCCGCGCCGCGAGCATGCCGCCCACATGCTGGAGCTGGCCAAGACCTCCCCCGCCGTCCTGGCGGCGTTCCTGGCCGACCTGGAGCGCTTCCAGAATCACCTCACCGACGTGGTGGCGCGCCGCCAGGGCATGCAACCCGACGACGAGATCGTGGCGTTGATCGCCGCGCTGGCCCTGACGGCCGTGCGCTCGGGCATCGAGCGCTGGTCGCAGGGCGAGGCGGACGAGACCGCCGACACGCCGATGCCCCACGTCGAGCGGGCCGCGGCGCTGGTCAACAGCATCTTCACGGAGTGATTTGAAACACCGTCAGCAATAGTTGCATGGTGTGCAACATATGCAGAATATGTACTATGCTCGACTCGCGGTTCTCAGCTAAGTTTCGCAGTAACAGGCAGGAGCACCGGGGGTGAGCGTCGGTGCGCTTGGCGGCCTGCGCCGCCGGCAATCGAACGACCGTTGATCATTGTCACCGTCGAGAAACACTGCGGTGCAACGTAAGTCGTGGAGCTCGTGTGGCCATGGCCTCGTGTGCGGGCGGCGCTCACGCTGACCGCATCACGAGTGGGTGATGAGAAAGGGAATCACCTCGGTGCAGATATCCAAGTTGGTGCGTACCGCGTGGTTGCCGCTGCTGATCGTGGCGGTCGTCGTGGTCGGCGGCTTCGCCGTCGTGCGGGTCAAGTCGTTCTTCGGTGCCCAGGACACCAAAATCCTGACCAGCCCGCGGCTTGACGACTCCAAGCCCTTCAAGCCAAAGGTGGTCAAGTACGAGGTCTTCGGCTCGGCGCCGGAGGCCAACGTCAACTACCTGGATCTGAGCGCCGACCCGAAGCGGGTCGACGGCGCGCCGCTGCCGTGGACGCTGGTCTTGAGCACCACCGCCCCGTCGGTCTTCCCGAACCTTTCCGCGCAGAGCGACGGTGACTTCCTGGGGTGCCGCATCACCATCGACGACGAGGTGAAGGCCGAGAAAACGACCACCGGCGTACACGCCCTGACCTTCTGCTTGGTGAAATCAGCATGAGCACCGTCTCCGACGACACGCGGACCGACACCATCCCGATCAGCCAGGCGCCGGTACGGGAGCGAATCCCGCGGTTGATCCGCAAATTCGCCGTCCCCATCATCCTCGGCTGGATCGCGATCATCGCCGTGCTCAGCGTCCTCGTTCCCGACCTGGACGAGGTCGGGAAGATGCGATCGGTGTCGATGACGCCCGACGACGCGCAGTCCGTGGTGGCGACCAAGCGCATGGGCGCCATCTTCAACGAGTACAAGTCCAACAGCTCGGTGATGATCGTGTTGGAGGGCCAGAGCCCGCTCGGCGCCGACGCCCACGCCTACTACGACAAGATGGTCCAGAAGCTCGACGCCGACACCAAACACGTCGAGCACGTCCAGGACATGTGGAGCGACCCGCTCACCGGGGCGGGCGCGCAAAGCAACGACGGCAAGGCCGCCTACGTGCAGGTGTACCTGGCCGGCAACCAGGGTGAGGCGCTGGCCAACGAGTCGGTCGAGTCGGTGCAAAAGATCGTGGCCGGTCTGACCCCGCCGCACGGGGTGAAGACCTATGTCACCGGGCCCGCCGCGTTGTCGGCGGATCAGCACGTGGCGGGTGACCGCAGCCTGCAGGTCATCACGGCGGCCACCTTCACCGTCATCATCGCCATGCTGCTGCTGGTGTATCGGTCGATCGTCACCGTGTTGCTGACGCTGGTCATGGTGGTGCTCGAGCTGTCGGCAGCGCGCGGCATGGTGGCGTTCCTCGGCTACTACAACATCATCGGGCTCTCGACGTTCGCGACCAACCTGTTGGTCACCTTGGCCATCGCGGCCGCCACCGACTACGCGATCTTTTTGATCGGCCGATATCAGGAAGCCCGCGCGATAGGCGAATCCCGGGAAGAGGCCTACTACACGATGTACAAGGGCACGGCGCACGTCGTGCTCGGCTCGGGCATGACGATCGCCGGCGCCACCTTCTGCCTACACTTCACCAACCTGCCCTACTTCCAAACCCTCGGCATCCCGTTGGCCATCGGCATGATGGTCGTCGTGGGCGCGGCGTTGACGCTCGGACCCGCGGTGATCTCGGTGGCGACGCGATTCCGCAAAACGCTGGAACCCAAACGCACTCAACGTATTCGCGGGTGGCGCAAGATCGGCGCCCTGGTGGTGCGGTGGCCGGCGCCCATCCTGGTCCTGACCGTCGGGGTCGCGCTCGTCGGGCTGCTCACGTTGCCCGGCTACCGCACCAACTACAACGACCGTAACTACCTGCCCGCCGACCTGCCCGCGAACGAGGGTTACGCGGCCGCGGATCGGCACTTCTCGCAGGCGCGGATGAACCCCGAAGTGCTGATGATCGAAAGCGACCACGACCTGCGTAACTCCGCGGACTTCCTGGTCATCGACAAGATCGCCAAGGCGGTTTTCCGGGTGCCGGGAATCGCTCGGGTGCAGGCGATCACGCGTCCCCAGGGCACGCCGATCGAGCACACCTCGATCCCCTTCCAGATCAGCATGCAGGGCGTCAGCCAGCAGATGAACCAGAAGTACCAAGAAGACCAGATGGCCGACATGCTCAAACAGGCCGACATGATGCAGTCGACCATCGACAGCATGGAGAAGATGCAGAGTCTGACCCAGCAGATGGCCGATGTCACCCACCAGATGGTCGCCAAGACCAAGCAGATGAAGGTCGACATCGACGAGATCCGGGACAAGATCTCCAACTTCGAGGACTTCTTCCGCCCGGTCCGCAGCTACTTCTACTGGGAGAAGCACTGCTACGACATCCCGGTGTGCTTCTCGCTGCGCTCGGTGTTCGACACCCTCGACGGCATCGACACGACGGCCGACGACGTCGGCGAGCTGGTGCCGCTGTTGGAGCACCTGGACACGTTGATGCCCCAGCTGACGGCGTTGATGCCACCGATGCTCGCCAACATGCGGGCGATGAAAACGACCATGCTGACCATGTATTCGACGCAGAAGGGCCTGCAAGACCAGCAGAACGAGGCGCAGAAGAACTCCAACGCCATGGGCAAGGCGTTCGACGAGTCGAAGAACGACGACTCCTTCTACCTGCCGCCGGAGACCTTCAACAACGCCGAGTTCAAGAAGGGCATGAAGAACTTCATCTCGCCCGACGGCCACGCGGTGCGCTTCATCATCAGCCATGACGGCGATCCGATGTCCCAGGAAGGCATCTCGCACATCAACCTGATCCGCAAGGCCGCCTACGAAGCGCTCAAGGGGACGCCGCTGGAGGGCTCGAAGATCTATCTCGCGGGCACCGCGTCGATCTACAAAGACCTCAGCGACGGCAACGCCTACGACCTGTTGATTGCCGGGATCTCCTCGCTGTGCTTGATTTTCATCATCATGCTGCTCATCACCAGGGGTGTGGTCGCCTCGGCGGTCATCGTGGGCACGGTGCTGCTGTCGCTGGGCGCGTCGTTCGGGCTCTCGGTGTTGATCTGGCAGCACCTCATCGGCATCGAGCTGCACTGGATGGTGCTGGCCATGTCGGTCATCATCCTGTTGGCCGTGGGCGCCGACTACAACCTGCTGTTGGTGGCGCGGTTCAAGGAGGAGATTCACGCCGGCTTGAACACCGGCATCATCCGATCCATGGGCGGCACCGGCTCGGTGGTGACGTCGGCGGGCCTGGTGTTCGCGTTCACCATGATGACGATGGCGGTCAGCGAGTTGACGGTCATCGGTCAGGTGGGTACGACCATCGGCCTCGGGCTGTTGTTCGACACGTTGATCGTCCGGTCGCTGATGACGCCGGCGATCGCCGCGCTGCTGGGCAAATGGTTCTGGTGGCCACAACGGGTGCGGCAGCGCCCGCTGCCGTCGCCCTGGCCCAAGCCGGGCGAACGAACCGAGAGCGACGCGCCGGTGATCAGCGCTACGTGACCCAGTCGGGTTGCGCGGCGACGTCGACCGCCGAGAAGTCCTTGTGCCCAAGGCCGGCGGTGACGCCGCCGTCCACGACGAATTCGGAGCCGGTCGAATAGCTGGACTCGTCGCTGGCGAGGTACACCACCAGGTGCGAGACCTCCCGCGGGTCGGCGGCGCGGCCCAGGGCGGTCTGGAAGATGTCGTCGGGCACCCATTCGGTCATCGGCGTCTTGATCAGGCCGGGGTGAATCGAGTTGACGCGAATACCGCTGGGCCCCAGCTCCAGCGCCGCCGATTTGGTCAACCCCCGAACGGCGAACTTGGTGGCCGTGTAGCCGTGGCACGCGATGGTGCCGGCCATCCCCTCGATCGAAGAGATGTTGATGATCGAGCCCCGGCCGGCTTCCTTCATGGGCTTGACCACCGACCGGATGCCGAGGAACACCCCGGTCAGATTGATGTCGAGGATGCGCTGCCACTCGGAGAGCGCGTAGTCCTCCAGGGTGCCGATGTTGATGATGCCGGCGTTGTTGACCAGCACGTCCACCCCACCGAACTCGGTGACCGCCAGGGTCACCGCCGCGTCCCACTCCTCGGGCTTGGTGACGTCGAGGTGCAGGTAGCGGGCCGCGTCACCGACCTCGGCGGCGACTGCCTTGCCTTCGTCGTCGAGGATGTCGCCGAACACCACCTTGGCGCCCTGCTCGGCCAGCGCGCGCACGTGCGACGCCCCCATGCCGCGCGCACCGCCACTGACCAGGGCCACCTTGCCCGCCAACCGTTGTGCCACCGCATCGCTCCCGTCGTGTAGGTGCCTAGCACCATACAAAGCGGAAGCGATGGATGGCCAGGGTTACACCGTGGCGGGTCAGCTCCTGTCCGACCACCGGAAAACGGCGAGGCAGGCGATCAGCCCACCGATCGTCCAGGCCGTCAGCACGAAGAAGATGTGCCAATGTTCCCAGCGGCCCGCCGGTTCGGAGGCGGCCATCTCCGCCGGCAACAGCACCGACCGAAATCCCTGGGCCATCCACTTCACCGGAAACACCGAGCCCAGGGTGAGCATCCAGGCCGGCAACGCCATCAGCGGAACGTAGGTGCCCGAGACGAATTGCAAAGCCACGGCCGGGCCGTTGGTGATCACCGCCGCCGACACCGCGCTGCTGGCGAAGTTGCTGACGAAGATGCCCAACAGCGAGCAACTGACGATGCCCAAGAGGAACACCCACGCCAGGGTGAACCAGCCGAACACCGTGGTGGGCAGCGCCAGCTTGAACACCAACACGCCCACCGTCAACAGGACGACGGCCTCGGCGAGGCTGGCCACGGCGACCAGGCAGATCTTGCCGATGAAATACGACGAGGCGGTGGTCGGCGTGCCCCGTAACCGCCGCAGGGCACCGGTTTCGCGATCGGC
>NZ_LZKC01000144.1:0-1280 GCF_001672685.1 Mycobacterium sp. E2462 | reverse complement strand
GATCGGAACACCGACGCGCAGCGCGATGGCCACCGAGTCCGAGGGGCGCGCCGAGACGGTGATGTTGCGGTCGAAGATCAGGTCGGCGTAGAAGGTGCCCTCCTGCAGATCGACAATCCGCACCTCTTTGAGCGAATGTCCAAGCGCAGCAATGACATCCCTGATCAGATCGTGGGTGAGCGGGCGGGGCGGCTCGACGCCCTGCTGCTCCAGCGCGATGGCCGCGGCCTCGGACTGGCCGATCCAGATCGGCAGGTAACGGTCACCGGTGGTCTCCCGCAACAACAGCACGGGCTGGTTCTGCGGCTGCTCCACGCGAATGCCGACAACACGAACTTCACCCATTTGTGTCTGCCCTCCGCATTGACGGTGCCGTGTCGGATCCGGTTAACGAAAGCGACGGCGGTGTCGAAGAAATCGCCATGCTGCCGTAACCAAGCTGTCGACCGAAAGTCTAGTCCTCAGCGATGCAGAACGTCGCGAACGGCGGATTTGATCAGCGAAGTGTGCAGGGTGATCGCGAGGGCCGCGACCTCGCGAGCAAGGTCGTCGGCCCGGTCCCGCGCGCCGGCCTTATCGGCCTTCACCAACGGCCCGGCGATCTGGGCGATGAGGTCGGACTGCCGGTCGGCCGCCGAGCGAAACGCGCGCAGATGGCGCGGTTCGACGCCGTAGTCCGACAGCGCCCGCGCGCACTGCAGGATGACCACCGCGTGCTCGTCGAAGAAACCGCCGGGGCCGGTGGTGATCACCCCGGCCTTGAGCAGCGCCGTCAGCAGCTCCCCGTCGACCCCTGAACGTTCCAGCAGGTCTTCGCGACTGAGCCGCACGCGGGGCGGGGCCACCGCCGCGGCGTCCGAGCCGTCCCCGGCGGGGACCGACACCAGGCGCGGCGCGGAGTACGGCGAGGGCGAACCGACGGAGGGCAGACACAAATGGGTGAAGTTCGTGTTGTCGGCATTCGCGTGGAGCAGCCGCAGAACCAGCCCGTGCTGTTGTTGCGGGAGACCACCGGTGACCGTTACCTGCCGATCTGGATCGGCCAGTCCGAGGCCGCGGCCATCGCGCTGGAGCAGCAGGGCGTCGAGCCGCCCCGCCCGCTCACCCACGATCTGATCAGGGATGTCATTGCTGCGCTTGGACATTCGCTCAAAGAGGTGCGGATTGTCGATCTGCAGGAGGGCACCTTCTACGCCGACCTGATCTTCGACCGCAACATCACCGTCTCGGCGCGCCCCTCGGACTCGGTGGCCATCGCGCTGCGCGTCGGTGTTCCGATC
>NZ_LZKC01000143.1:0-1737 GCF_001672685.1 Mycobacterium sp. E2462 | reverse complement strand
GGGCGCGCTCGAGGACCTGATCCGGGTCTGCGCCGAGCAGGACGTGCGCACCCGGCGCATCGACGTCGACTATGCGTCGCACTCCCCGGAGGTCGAGGCGATCCGCGGCCGGCTCGCCGAGGTGCTGGCCGACATCGAGCCGCGGGCCTCGCGCACCGCCTTTTTCTCCACGGTGACCGGAAACCGAACGGACACCGCCACTTTGGACGCCGACTACTGGTACCGCAACATCCGGCAGCCGGTGGAGTTCGACCAGGCGGTCCGCAGCGCCTGCGCCCAGGGGTATCGGGCGTTCATCGAGTCCAGCCCGCATCCGGCCCTGATCGCCGGCATCGAGGACACCGCCAACGACTGCGGTGACGGCGAAGCGATCGTGGTGCCCACCCTGGGCCGCGACGACGGCGGCCTGGACCGGTTCCTCACCTCCGCCGCGGCGGCCTTCGTCGCCGGTATCGGCGTCGAGTGGCGCGGCGCCCTGCACGGCGGCGCCTACGTCGAGCTGCCCACCTACGCGTTCGACCGGCGCCGGTTCTGGCTGTCCGGCGACGGGGCGGGCGCCGACGCGGCCGGCCTGGGGCTGGCGGCCGGGCAGCACGCGCTGCTGGGCGCGGTGGTGGACCTGCCCGCCTCGGGCGGGGTGGTCCTGACCGGCCGGTTGGCCCCCGGCGCGCAGGCGTGGCTGGCCGACCACGCCGTCTCCCAGACGGTGGTGTTCCCCGGCACGGGATTCGTGGAACTCGCGATCCGCGCCGGCGACGAGGTCGGTTGCCCGGTGGTCGACGAACTGACGTTGCAGGCGCCGCTGATCTTGCCGCCCGGCAATTCCGTTGCGCTGCAGGTTGTTGTGGGCGTCGCCGACGACGCGGGGCGACGCGCGGTGTCGATCTTCTCCCGGCCTGACGGCGACGCGGATTGGGTGTGCCACGCCGAGGGGGCGCTGGGCGCCGGGTCGGGCGGGCCGGCCGCCGACCTCGCCGCTTGGCCGCCGGCCGGGGCGGTCGCGGTGGACTTGACCGACGGCTACGAGCGGCTGGCCGCCGCCGGCTACGGCTATGGCCCGGCGTTCCGCGGCCTCACGGCGGCGTGGGTGCGGGGCGACGAGGTGTTCGCCGAGGCGACGCTGCCCGAGGCGGCCGGTGGGGTCGGCGGTTTCGGCTTGCACCCGGCGCTGCTGGACGCCGCGCTGCACGCCGTGGTGATGGCCACGCCGGCCGGCGCCGAGGTGCTGCTGCCGTTCTCCTGGCAAGGAGTGTCGCTGCACGCGGCCGGAGCGTCGTCGGTGCGGGCGCGGATCGCGCCGACGGGCGCGGCCGGCGGTGGCTCGGTGTCGATCGAGCTTGCCGACGGCCTTGGGCTGCCGGTGCTGTCGGTCGACGCGATGGTCGCGCGCCCGGTCAGCGAGCAGCAGCTGCGGGCGGCCGTCGCCGGGTCCGGCCCGGAGCGGCTGTTCGAGGTGGCCTGGTCGCAAGAATCCGTCCCCGAGGTTGTGGGCGGCGACACACCGCACTACGAGGTGTTCGAATCCGTTGCTGCCGAAGACGATCCGGTGGCGGGTGCGCACGCGCGGACACAGCGGGCGCTGACCGCGGTGCAGTCCTGGCTCACCGAGCGCGACGCGGGCGTGCTGGTGGTGGCGACGCGCGGCGCGGTGGCGTTGCCGGGGGAGGACGTCGCCGATCTGGCGGGCGCGGCGGTGTGGGGGTTGGTGCGCTCGGCGCAGACCGAGCACCCCGGCCG
>NZ_LZKC01000142.1:0-8124 GCF_001672685.1 Mycobacterium sp. E2462 | reverse complement strand
GCTGGCCGATCTGGCCATGGTCGCCGAGCGGCTCGGCCGGACGGTGGCGCCCGGGCCGCTCTACCCGGTGAGCGTCGTGCTGACCGCACTCGTCGACGGCGCGGATCCGCTCGCGCATGCGGCCGCCATCGAGGCGCTGATCGCGGGGGAGGCCGTGGCGTCGTGGGCCGTCTGCGAGCCCGGGCAGGGCTGGGCGCCCTTGGCGCCCACGGTGACGGCCACCCGCACCGAGGCCGGTTACCGCATCGACGGCACCAAGGACCGCGTCGAGGCGGGCGCCCAGAGCGCGTGGTTGCTGGTGGTGGCGCGCTGTGACGAGGCCGTCCGCCAGTTCCTGGTACCCACCGACGCCGCCGGGCTTCGCGTCGAGCCCCAGCAGTCGGTCGACCTGGTCAAGCAGTACGCCCGAGTCCATTTCGACGGCGTCGTCGTGCCCCCGACCGCCGCCGTCGGCACCGCCGAGCAGACCGCCGCGCTGGTCGACCGGCAGAGCCAGATCGCCCAGGTGCTGCAGTGCGCCGAGGTCGTCGGCGTTCTGCAGACGGTGTTCGACATGACCGTGCAATGGGCGCTGGACCGCCACTCGTTCGGTCGCCCGTTGGCGTCCTACCAGGCGCTCAAACACACGTTCGCCGACATGAAGCTGTGGCTGGAGGCGTGCCGGGCCACCACGGCCGCCGCGGTCGCCGCCGTCGCCGCGCGGCGCTCGGACGCGGGCCTGTCGGCCAGCATCGCCAAGTCCTACGTGGGCGAAATGGCCGGGCAGATCGTGCAGTCGTGCGTCCAGCTGCACGGCGGTATCGGGGTCACCTGGCAATTCGACCTGCACCTCTACCTTCGGCGGGTCACGTTGTATCGCAACATGTTCGGAACGCCGCAGGAGCACAACCTGCGCGTCTACGAGGCCGAGAAGGCGGGTCGAGCCCACCGATGACCAGCACCGCGCACTCGCCCACCGAGTCGGTCGCGCAGTTCGCCGCGCGGGCCAGGGCCTGGCTGGCGGACAACTTGCCGACCATCGACCCCGACAACCCGCCCCCGGCCCCGCGGGACGACGAGGCGTCGTGGTCGCGCGCCCGTGAACTCCAAAGGCGGCTCTACGGCGGGGGATTCGCCGGCCTGTGCTTCCCCCGCGAATACGGCGGCCAAGGCCTGCCGTATGAGTACCAGAAGGCGTTCGACGCCGAGTCGCTGGGCTACGAGATGCCGCTGATCCTCAACACGCCCACCTTCACCATCTGCTGCGCGACGCTGCTGGACACCGGCACCGAGGAGCAGAAGAAGCGGCACATCGCCGCGGCGCTGCGCGGTGAGGAAGTGCTGGTGCAGCTGTTGAGCGAGCCGAGCGGCGGCTCGGACCTGGCCGGGGTCATCACGCGGGCCGAACGCCGCGGCGACCGTTGGGTGCTCGACGGCGCCAAGACGTGGAGCACCAGCGCGTTCGCCGCCGACTACGGGCTGTGCCTGGCCCGCACCGATTGGGCGGTGCCCAAGCACGAGGGCCTCACCATGTTCCTGGTGCCCATCGCCCACCCCGGAATCACGTTGCGCCGCATCACGATGCTGAGCGGCTCCACCGAGTTCTGCGAGGAGTTCCTCGACGGGGTGGATGTCGGTGACGACGCGGTCGTCGGAGAGGTCAACGGCGGCTGGGCGGTGGCCTCGCGGCAGCTCTACCACGAACGCCGGGCCGTGGGGCAGGGATCGGAGTTCGCCAGCGGCAGCGGCAGCGAGGGTGGCAACGCGAATCCCGTTGACTTCGTGTCACTCGCGGAGAAGACGGGCCAAGGTGACGACCCACGCGTGCGGGAGCTGGCCGGCCGGGCACTGGTGCACCGGGCGGTGGCCGAGCAGTTGATCGACCACGTCTACCGCAACGTCCGCGACGGCGTCCTGCCGCCGGCGGCCGGCACGCTGATCCGGCTGTTCCACTCCGAGACCGTGACCCTGGACGTGGACACGGCGCTGGAGATCGCGGGAGCCGTCGGCGTGGTGGGCGCGGTGGGGGACGGATTGCAGACCGGCCTGCGCTACCTGTCCCGGCAAACCGTGGCGATCGGGGGCGGCACCACGGAGGTTGCCCGCAACGTGATCGGCGAACGCGTGCTGGGCTTCCCGCGCGAGTACGCCGCGGACCGCGGTGTGCCGTTCAACCAAGTCCGGCACGGCCCCCGGAGCGATCGCCCCTAGCCCTCGGCCACCAGGTTCTCGACCAGGCCGGTGGCGACGGGAATCTGCACCAGCGACAGCACATGGTGGGCCGCACTGCCCGGCGGCGCCACCAACGCGAACTCGCTGCCCTGCCGACGCGCCCGGTCGCGGGCGGCGACGAGCGCGCTGACACCCGCCGAGCCGAGGTGGGTGACCTCACTGAGGTCGATGGTCAATGATGCTATGCCGGAACGGCTTTCGACAGCGATCTGGCGGTCCAGGGTGGCCGCCGTATTGGCGTCGACCTCGCCGCTGACCACCAGGCGGCCGGGCTCGGTGACCGCGGAGGCGAAGTCCGAGTTGGCCTCCCGCTGGTGGGCCGTCCCGGCGGCCAGGGTGTCGGTGATGAAGTTCGCCGGTCGAGACAGGCGGTGCACCACGGTGGCGGTGGTGCCCCCGGTCCCGTGGGTGATGTGTGCCTGGGACACCAGGGCTTCGGCCATGGCCAGCCCGCGCCCGCGGCCCGTCTCGCCTTCGCGGTGGTCCTTCCACTGCCCGTGGTCGACGACCGAGACGTGCAGGTTGCCGTCGCCGGCCAACGACGCCTCGACGACGACGCCGTCGGGGACTTCGGTGGCATAGCCGTGTTCCACCGCGTTCTCGACGAACTCGGAGATTGCGTGCACGATGTCGGAGATATCGTCGGCCACGGCGCCGATCTCCGTCAGCCAGTCGCGCAGCGCGGCGCGCACCACCCGCGCCGTGCGGATCGTCGCGTCCAGGGTGAGGTGCAGCGGTGCCGGCGGCGTACGCCGTTGTGCCGCAAGCAAAGTCACGTCGTCGCTGTATCCCGTCGAGCGCAGCAGGATCTCCAGCGTCTCCGAGCAGAGCCGGTCGACGGGCCGCGCCGAAGATTCGATGACGAAGCCGCTCTGGCCGCCGGCGATGTTGGCCGCAAGCTCGGCGAATTCGGCGGTGCTGGCGACCAACGGCCGGCCGGGGCGTTCGATCAGACCGTCGGTGTAGAGCAGGATCGTGTCGCCCACATCGAGGACCTCGCAGCGCACCGGAAAGCCCGACCCGCTGCCCAGCGGGCCGCCGCCCGACGGCGCGAGGTAGCGCGCGGCCGCGTCGGCGCCGACCAGCAGCGGTGGCGGGTGCCCGGCGGTGCAGTACTCGAACTCGCCGGTGCTGAAGTCGAGCGAACCGACGCACAGCGTCGCCGACCTCGAGCCGGGCACGTGCTCGTGGAAGCGGTCGACCGCGGCGAGCGCCTCGGCGATCGGATAGCCCGCCACGATCTGCATCCGCAGCGCGGTGCGCAGTTGCGACATCACCGCGGCCGCCTGGACCCCGTGCCCGACGACGTCACCGACCACGAGGACCAGTCGATCGCCCAAGGGGATGGCGTCGAACCAGTCACCGCCGGCGGCGGTGTCCTCGGCCGCGACGAGATATTCCGCCGTCACGTCGGCGCCGGGAACCACGGGCACCGACGGCGCCAGCAACGCCTGCTGCATCACGGTCGCCGAATCGCGGATGTTGCGGTAGCGCGCGGACAGCTCGTGCATGCGGTCTTCGGCGACCTGCCGGCTGCGCACCCGCTGCGTGACGTCGATGAAGGCGAGCTGCACGCCCTCGACCGAGCCGTCGGTCGCCCGGCGCGCGGTGACCACGAAGTCGAAGAAATGCTCCTGCGCGTCGCCGGCGCCCTCGAAGTCGGCCTGCACTCGCCATTCCGAGCCCGTCTGTGGCTCGCCGGTCTCGTACACCCTGTCGAACATCTGGAAAATCTGCTGGCCCTCCAACTCGGGGAAGACCTCGCGCGCCGACAAACCGATGGGATCGAGGGCGGGACTCAGCGCCCGGTACGCCGCGTTGACCGCGATGAACCGGTGGTCGGGACCCTCGAGGCCGACCAGCAGAGCCGGGACGTTCTCGAAGACGCGCCGCACGTCCTCGGCCGCGCCTACCGTTGCATCCCAGCCACTTTCGGCCGTCATCTGGCCGTGCCTCCTCGCAACTCCTCGAACGACCGGCTAGCCCGACGAGGGTCGGGTCTACGCGTCGACCTATTCAACACACGTCGACCAATAGATTAGCAACGACCGACGCGTATATATTGCAACAGTTTCGTCGCGGCGGGTATATGGCGCGGTATCGGAAGTGACGGCCTCACGAGGTCAACGCGGCAGCGGTTCGGTTGCGGGAGTGTCAGATAACGATTCGCACGCCCACGATGACCGGTGGTCGTCAGCGGTGCGGCACGGGTCGCGGCGTCAAAGGGCCTGCGCTAGAGGAACTTCCGGCTCCCTGGTCGAGGAGCTGTAGGCTCCTTGCCGGGTGCCGTTTGGGCACAGGCGGTTTCGGCGGCTCGTCAGGCCGACACCGGCTTCTTGGCCGGCGCGGTCACCTTCATCAGCTTCATCAGGTTGCCGCCCATGATCTTCGCCTGGTCCTCTTCGCTGAACTCGGACAGCTCGTCGACGAACGAGATCGGGTCTTTCAGGCCCTCGGGGTGCGGCCAGTCGGAGCCGAACACGACGCGGTCCGTGCCCACCATGTTGACGATCTCGGTGAAGCGGTCCTCCCAGAACGGGCTGACGTAGACGCACCGCTTGAACGTCTCGATCGGGTCCTCGGCGAAGGCCTGGGGCATCTTCTTGTAGACGCCTTTGAGGCCCCGGAACAGCGTCGGCACCCAGTCGGCGCCGTTCTCGATGGACAGGATCCGCAAATCCGGGTTGCGGCTCAACGCGCCATGGCAGATCAGGGCACCGAAGGCGTCCTCGATGGGGCGGTGGCCCATCGCCAGGCTGCGGAAGGCGGTTGGCTTGAACGGCAGGAACTCGTCGCCGGGTTCCCAAATGTTGAGCAGCTCGGAGTAGCCACTGTCCGAGGCGTGCATTGACACCGGGATTTCGGCGCGCACGCAGGCCTGCCAGAACGGGTCGAACTCCGCCAACCCGAAGGATCGGCTGCCGCGATAGCCGGGCACCGGAGCGGGGCGGACCAGCACGGTGCGGGCGCCGCGCTCCAGACACCACTGCAGCTCCTCGAGCGCCCGATCGACGATCGGGAGGGTGATGACGGGGGTGGCGAAGATGCGGTCGGAGTAGTTGAACGACCACTGCTCGTACATCCACTCGTTGAGCGCGTGGATGACGTCGTGCGTCATCTCCGGGTCGTCCTTCATCCGCTCCTCGACGAGGCTGGCCAGCGTCGGGAACATCAGCGCGTAGTCGATGCCCAGCTCGTCCATGACCTCGAGGCGGGCGCCGGGCTCGCGGAACGCCGGTATGGCCTTCATTGGCTCGCCCAGGATCTCGCGGTAGCTCTTGCCCTGCGAGCCGTGGCGGAAGTACTCCTCCTGGGCGCCCGGGCGGGCCACCACCTCGAACGTCGGGTTGGGGATGTAGTCGCTGATGTGTCCGCGCACCACGATCTTGGTGCGGCCCCGCACCTGCACGTAATCGATGACGTGCTTGCGCTTTTCGGGCAGGAACTTGGTCAGCGCCTCCTGCGGCTCGTACATGTGGTTGTCGGCGTCGAACACCGGGAACGGAAGCTCGCGAGAGGGCATGGCGTTCTCCTCGGAGAGTCGAGATTCTCACTGGATGGTAATGACGTTACCACCCGGGCGTTGGTCGGGACAGCGTCCGTTTCAGCGTCGGTTCGAACGTCCGTTTGCGCCGCCCGCGCGCCGCGGAATCGTGGGCGTGGCGCCGTTGATGATCGCGAAGTTGACCGTCGCGGTGGCCGCCAGCTCGTCGTCGGCGTCGCCGTAGATGTCGATTTGCATCACCATGGCCCGCCGGCCGGCGCGCAGCATGCGGGGGACCGCGAAGGCTGAGCCCTGCCGAATGGGCCGCAGGTAGCGGATGAAGAGGTCGGCGGTGGTCATGGTGGTGCCCTGCTGCAGGAAGTCCAGCCCGAACTGGCCGCCCGCCACGTCCACCAGCGTGGCGATCAGGCCGCCCTGCAGCGCGCCGGAGGTGTTCACCACCTGGGGGCTCACCGGCATGGTCATGGCGAAGTGGCCGTCGCGCTGCCCGGCGCGCATGCCGATCTGGCCGAACAACTCCGACAGCGACGGTTCCGGCACGGCGTCGTCGGTGTCGCGGATGCCCAGGGCGCGGCTGCAGAAGTCGTAGAGCTGGCCCGCGTCGACCGGCGCGCCGTTCAATTCGCTTCCCAGCCAATGCAATCGCTGCGCGCCCATCATCGTCTGCATCACGATGGCGGCGGCCGCGCCGACGTCAAGGCCGGGGTGCAAGACGCCCTCGGTGATGCCCTGGCCGACGATGTCGCGGATCAGCCGGTGCAACGGCGAGAGCACGCGGGCGTACTCGCGCGGACGGGTTTCGGCGAGGTGCTGGTTGTAGAGCATCAGCGCCCGGTTGAGGCTGTCCTGGGTGGTCGACTCCGGTTGCTCGCTGACCCGGTCGATCACCAATTTCAGCGCCGCCGTGCTGTCCAACCCGCTCGTCTCGCCGCGCCAGGCCTTGACCGACTGCGCGATGGTGCGTTCGAACAGCGCCAGCAGCAGCTCGTCCTTGCTGCTGAAATGCTGATAAAACGCGCGCAGCGACGTCTTGGAGCGTGCGACGACCTCTTGGACGGTGAAGTCGGTGCGACCCGTCTCGCCGAGGATTGCTACCGCGGTCTTGATGAAGCGGTCCCCGCGCGTGATCTCGACGTCGTCCCCGGGCTCTGACATGAGAATGAGGTTACCGCGCTGTAGCTAGAACGGTGGGTCGTCGGGTGGCGCGGGCCCGGTCGCCGCTCGGGCGTGCGCCCCGGCCGCCTCGGAGGGTGGCGCCTGCCGCTGGGTGGCCGTCGCGCCGTTGCGGCGCCGCTCGGCGGCGACGTAGGCGGGCGCGGTGTTGCGCTCGGCTGCGACGGCGCCGCGGCATCTTCAGGGCGCGATCCGCGCAGCGGTCCCGTACGGGCGCCGCGGCGGCAAGAGGCACGCCGGTCGGGGCGCACAGCGTGGGAAACAGCACCGCGCTGCCTGGCGTGGTCACGGAGGTGTGCCCCGACGGTGCGGTCCAGATCACGGTGCCGTCCGGCAACTGCTGATCATGCCAACCCCAGAACGTCTTGATCAGATGAGAGGTCCGACACACTCCGAGCGCTCAGCCGCCCCGGGCTGCGATCATGGCCGAGCGGTTCACCTTCGTGGCCGCCGTGCGGGGGATGGCGTCGACGAACTCGACGGTCTTGGGCGCTTTGTAGGGCGCCAGCCGACCCTTGGCGAATTCGATGATCTGCGCTTCGGTCAGCGAGGCCCCCTCGGCGAGCTGCACGACCGCGTGCACGCGCCGCCCCCACTGCGCATCGGCGAGGCCGATGACCACGACGTCGGCGATGCCGGGATGTCCCGCGAGCGCGGACTCGACCTCGGCGGGAAAGACGTTGGCGCCGCCGGTGACGATCATGTCGACGCGACGGTCGACGATGTAGAGATAGCCGTCCTCGTCGAGGTGGCCGATGTCGCCGGCGGAGCGGAAGCCGTCGTCGGTCGACGGGAGGGGCGGCGCCCCGCCGAGATAGCGGTAGCCCGCGCTCATCGGTGCGCGCAGATAGACGTCGCCGTCCTCGCCGGGGCCCAGCGGCCGCTTGTCGGCGTCGAGGATCCGGATCTCGGTGTCGCGGAACCCCCGCCCGACGCTGCCGGGATGGCTGAGCCACTCGTCGCCGCGCAAGGCGGTGAGCCCGAGGTTCTCGGTCATGCCGTAGGCCGTCACCATCTGCTCGGGACTCAGCAGCTCGAACCACGTTTGCAGCAGCGAAGGCGGCATCACCGCGGCGCCCTGCAGGACGAACACGATGCTGGACAGGTCGCGCCGGCGGACGTCGGGGCGGGCCGCGATGCGTGCCAGCATGGTGGGGGTGGCGGTGAAGTTGGTTATCCGGAATCGCTCGATGACGTCCAAAGCCAGTGCGGCGTCGAACTTTTCGAGGATGACC
>NZ_LZKC01000141.1:0-21599 GCF_001672685.1 Mycobacterium sp. E2462 | reverse complement strand
GCTCATGGACCAGGCGGTCGTTCCGGGCCTGCACGGCAACCATCCGTACGAGCACGCGTTCCGCGAGGCGACAGCGCTGTCCGTCGGATCATCGGTGGGCCGACGATAGCTGCCACGACGCTGGTGGTGGCGACGCCCACGAGGACGACGGTGAAGTTCGACACCAGCAGCTGCATGCCGATGCCGTGGCGGCTGTGGGCTCGTGGCCCCGGCGCATTCCGAAGCAGCCGGCTGAACATCAGCCCACGCCCATGCGGTAGCCGACGCCGCGCACGGTCATCACGTATCGGGGGTGGCCAGGGTCGTCGCCGAGCTTGCGCCGCAGATGCCCCACGTGTACGTCGAGGAGGTTGTCGTTGCCCACCCAAGTCTCACCCCACACCGCGTCAAGTATCTGTCGGCGAGTGAGCACGGTGCGTGGACGCGCCGAGAGGGTCGCCAGCACGTCAAACTCCGTGCGGGTCAATAGGATCGGTGTCTGATCGAGGTGCACCTCGCGGCTATCGACGTCAATGCTGAGCGCGCCGAACCGCCTGGGCGGCGCGGCCGGCTGGGTGTGGTTCACGTCGGGCGCGGGGCTTCGGCGGGGTCGGCGCAGCATCGCGCGCACCCGCGCGATCAACTCGCGAGGGCTGAACGGCTTCGTCACATAGTCGTCGGCGCCGACCGAGAGCCCGATGATGGTGTCCACGTCGGCGTCCCGGGCGGTCAACATGACGACGTAGGCATCGGAGAACGTCCGCAACTGCCGGCACAGCTCCAGTCCGTCCAGGCCCGGAAGTCCGATGTCGAGGATGACCACGTGCGGGTCCACGTCCTTGGCCATGTGCAAAGCGTGCCGTCCGTCATGAGCGGCGAACACCTCGAACGCTTCGCGCCTGAGATAGCTGGCCACTAGTTCACACAACGGCACTTCGTCGTCGACCACCAGCGCGCGCAAATCCTGCGTTGCTGTGTCACCACTCATTCCTTGATCGTGCACCTCCCTGCGCCCGGCGGCTATGTCGGCACCGCTTCGCCGACGATCTTCAGTGAAACTTCAGACATCGAGGTCCGCCGTTACCCCGCGGGGTGGCATCACCGCGCATCCACGGGCAGAGCCGATAACCGCCCAACACCCGAAGTCGGGCTTGACCTCGGACACCAGCTGTCAGGAGGTCATGAGTTTTGACGGTCGGGTTTTGGCGGGCGAACACTTCTTCATCGAATCATCAGCAAACGATCGCCGAATACCTTGAAGGCGCAACGAGGATACGAACTTGCGGCGTTCAGCTCATGGGCGATGCCACCGACAGACGACCAGATGACCAGGCCACACCGCAGCACGCCCCAATCGCCCTTCGCCCATGACCTCCGGTCAGGCATCGTGCACCGTCAGAAATCACCGTGTCCCTCAAGGAAGGCCCAGCCCATGATCGTCACCTCCGTCGCCACCCACATAGAAAAATCGGCTGTCAGCGTGCAACGGGTAGGAAACCTGGTCAGCCGGTACGGCTTGGTCGTCGTGTTGGCCTGGATCGGGTTCGGCAAATTCGTCAAGATGGAGGCTCGTGTCCTCATCGAGCACAGCCCCCTAATGAGTTGGATCTATGACGTATTCAGCATCACTACCGTCGCGCGCGGACTGGGAACGATGGAAATCCTTGCGGCGCTACTCATTGCGCTGCGCCCGGTCTGGCCCAGCGCATCTGCCGCCGGGAGCGCTTTGGCCGTAGTCCTGTTTTTGGGCACGATCAGCTTTCTGTTCACCACCCCCGGCGTCGTGATGACCCATGCCGCCGGCGTACCGGTCCTTTCGGCGCAACCCGGGCAATTCCTGCTCAAAGACCTGGTGCTGCTCGGTGTAGCGATTTGGACTCTCGGTGACTCCCTGGGTCAGATGAAGACACACACGCTCGCCCGCCCGCCCGCGCCGGTGGCCTCGTAGCGAGCTGCAGGAGGTGAAGGAGTTGTTCGCCGCCAGCCGGCGCCGCGCCGACGTGGTGACCACCTGGACGTCATATCGGGAGTCGCGCAGGTAGCGCACCGGTGGTGTGGTCGGCGGCGACCTTGATCTCGTCGACCGCGCGCCTACCGCGGGCGGTGAGTTCGAGTTCATTAAGCCGACGGTCAGCCGGCGCCCTCCTGCGCCGAACTAAGCGGTTGCGCTCAAGTTCGTCGGCGGCTTCGAGGCGTAATGATTCACCGGCGCGCCGCCGGGGTGACCGACCACGAGGCGGTGATCGTCGCGTCCTTGAGCCTAGCTACTACCGAGCGTAGTATCTGCTTCCAACTCCCCGGCACAAGGAGGTGCATCGTGAAATGGAGTGTCGCTCAACTCGGGTTACTGATCATCTGTTCGTTTCATGTCATCCAGGCGGTGATCGGCCTCATCATCGAACCAAGCTTCGCGACCGGTGCCGACGCGCAGACTGTCCAACTGCTCGGCATGGACTACAACGGATGGCACGCCGTCGCAGGCCTTGCACTATTCCTTCCGGGCCTGGTGTTCTCGCTGCGAAAGTCGTGGGCGGTGCTCTATCTGATTCTTGCCGCGATATCCGGTGCGATACCCGGCATTTGGGCGTTCTTCTCTCATCGGGTCGCCTACGTGTTCACGTTCCCGCACAACGTCACCGACGGAGTAGTGCACCTCGTGACTGCGGCCATAATGCTTGTAGTGGCCGCCGTGCAAATCCGCCTCGACGGGGGGCTGAGAGACTCGCTCGCCGACCTACGCAGGACGCCGTAGACACGCGACTTGCCGCAAACCGCCTTGGCGACGACCTCGCCGCCCGCGTGCGCACAGTGAAATTAGTGACTAAGTCCGCGCCGAAGGGCTTTGGCTAGCATGTGGTGAACGTACGGCGCGACGTTGAGCCAGCACGTTGCTCGTCCACGAAGACCTGTACCCATCCACCCGGGACCACCTCCACTCAACGACATTCGGCATAGGATTGTTATCGCGCGCCCAAATGGCGATTTGTATACCAGCGGCGACTCCTCTGAGCAATTGTCAATACCTGTGGATCGGGGTGTTTCAGGCGACCTCCGTTTCGGTGTGCTGATCGCCGTCTGACGGTGGTGTCGGTGGGGTGATGTCGGTGGGTCGTTCGAGCAGTTTGCCTTTGTGGAAGACCGCTCCGGCGCGGACGAGGGCGACCAGATGTGGGGCGTTGACGGCCCGCCAGCGGGCTTGGGCGGCGTCGATCAGCTTGTAGGCCATGGCCAATCCAGCGGCCCGCGATCCCGGACCCTTGGTGACCTTCGTTCTCAAACGCACTGTGGCGAAGGTACTTTCGATCGGATTCGTGGTACGCAGATGGATCCAGTGCTCGGCGGGGTAGTGGTAGAACTCCAGCAGGACATCGAGGTCGTCGACAATCTTGGCGACCACTTTCGGGTACTTCGCGCCGAAGGCAACCGCGAAGGCCTTGACCGCGACCTGAGCTTTGTCGATGTCTTCGGCGTTGTAGATGTCCTTGATGGCCGCCAGCGCGGCCGGATGCGCTGACTTCGGCAGCCCGGCCAGGACGTTGGCCTGCTTGTGGAACCAGCAGCGCTGCTCCTTGGTCGACGGGAATACCTCCCGCACCGCCTTCCAGAACCCGAGCGCGCCATCGCCGACGGCCAGCACTGGGGCGGTCATGCCGCGGCGTTTGCAGTCGCGCAGCAGATCCGCCCACGACTCGCATGACTCCCGATAGCCGTCGGTGATCGCCACGAGCTCTTTGCGGCCGTCAGCGCGCACGCCGAGCATCACCAGCAGGCACAGCTTCTCCTGGTCCAGGCGGACCTTGAGGTGAATGCCGTCGACCCACAGGTAGACGTAGTCGCTGCCGGACAGGTCCCGGGCAGCGAACGTACGGGCTTCGTCTTGCCACTGCGCGGTCAGACGGGTGATCGTGGTGGCCGACAACCCGGCACCCGAGCCGAGGAACTGCTCGAGTGCGGGCCCGAAGTCGCTGGTCGATAGGCCGTGCAGATACAGCAGCGGCAGCACCTCACTCATCTGCGGAGACTTGCGTGCCCAGGCCGGCAGGATCGCCGAGGAAAACCGCTGCCGCTCGCCAGAATCGGGGTCGACACGGCGATCGTTGACCCGCGGCGCCTTCACCTGCACGGCACCGGCCGCGGTCAACACCTCACGCGGCTGGTGATAGCCGTTGCGGACCACCAGTCGGTGACCGTTCTCGTCGAGCTGATCAGCGAATGCGGCTACGTACGCGGCGACCTCGGCCTGCAGTGCAGCGGCCAACATCTGCCGGGCTCCGTCGCGGACGATCTCGTCCAACAACGACCGGCCGGCCTCGCCGCCGTTGGCCTCCTCGGCATCGTGAACTACGGTGAGCATGGGCGTACCTTCCCAACCAGCGCGCCAACGCCGGTCTTGATCGAATACCTGATTCCGTGATGATCATCCTCGGGAAGGTGCGCCCACTTTCAGGCCGCCTCCTCGGGCCTTATCCACAGGTATTGATCATTGCTCGACTCCTCTCCAAGTCGGTCACAGGAAGAAGACTGCTCGATCGACATCGAACACAAACCCCTTCGGTCTGCGCTCCAAGGAAAGACCTGTCAGTCGGTCCCGACTCATCGGGGCGGGACCGCCGGCGCCTTTGGCGGGGCGGTCGAGGTTCCTCAGCTACCCCGCCGATTTCAGCGCCACGACTCGCGGATCTACGCGGTGGTTTGGCAGAAGCGGATCGTGTTGGAGAACGGATCGATGACTTCCATGGTGGGCCCACCGGGCGAGTCGACGTCGATGCCGGGGTTGATCCGCTCGTATCCGGTGGCGTGGAGTTCTTTGTGCAGTGCGGTGATATCGCTGACCGGTACCCACACGGTTGAGCCGGGGGTGCCGTCGCCGTGGTGTTCGGACAGGTCAAGGACGAACCGGTCGCGGCGTAACCGCATGTAGAGGATTGATTGTGCGAAGTCGAAGCGGTGTTCCCATTCGACGTTGAAGTGCAGATAGTCGATGTAGAACTCGCGGGCGCGGGCCTCGTCGAGGCTACGGAGCACAGGCACTGGTGCGCTCATGCCCCGCCGGGATGGAAGCCGCGCCGCGGCGGTGTTCCAATCTCGGAAACCGAGCTGTTGGGCCACGATCTCCAGCGCTCTGGAATGGGTGAGATCGCTGTCGGGCAGTTGGTCGCGCAGCACGCGGGCGGCGCGTTTGGCGTCGTCAAGGGTCAGATCCATCACTTCACCTACGTTTCGGGTGCGGGTGTGCAATTCAGTGCCCGCGTTGCTGAGCTGTCGAGGCACCGTTGCTGGTAGATGAGTGCGGTGGTGACCGATCGCGATGTGTTCACCTCACCGAACTTGTCTCGGCGCGGGCGGCGGGTCACATCGAACCCGTGTGCTGACGGTACGGGCTGTGAGTAGGGGTTTCAAGCCCAGCGGTCTGTACTCGTGGCTTGTTGATGTTCGCTTTGCCGGCCATCGCAGTGCTGGCACGAAAACCCACCCTCTGCGCCGACCCCACTTGGCGAGCCAACTCAGCTCTCCGCAACCCACAGGCATTCCCCTGCAAATCCCAGGCGCCTGTTGTCCCTTAACGCGCAGCTCTCCTGCCTCGCAACCTTGGGAGATTTGGACAGAACGAACACGAGGAGCAACGACCAAGCCGTGCCGCATTACGTGTTGCGTTGTGGTGCAACCGCTTTCGATACCGCCGGAATGTCCATCTCGTCGATATGTGCGCGCACTTCGACGATCGACACGAGCGCAACCTATCGACCTATCCACACGTCTTCCTGGGACGTCGCTATGTCGTGGGTTGTCAGCGCCACTCGTAGCGGCGGTCGCTCAGCGTGAGGTGAAGAGAGAGGCTGCCTTCATTGGGTTGCCAGTGATAGAGCACGAAGGTGCGGAGCCCGGATGTCGTGAAGGGGTCTTGGTTGGCGATGTCGAGGGCCGCGGATTCGTCGCTGGCGCGGAAGATCATGATTCCCGAGCCTCGCCGTACTCCGGGGCCGCTGAGCAGAGGCCCGGCCAGGAAGAGCTGATTACTGTCCTCCACCGACCGAACCCATTGCAGGTGGGTGGGCAGAATCTCGGCAATGTCGTCGTCGCTGGCGGTGTCCTCGGGGGTGCATACCGCCACCCAGTAGTCCTGGGTCGGGGGCGAGGAATGCTCTTGCCCTGGGGATTTCGAATCGGGTATTGAGTCCGGTGCCATCGTGTTCATCCTGACTTGGGTGGGATTCGGTAGGCCGTCTGATGTGACCGTTGTCGGTTTCAGGCGCATGTGGCCCGATTGGTGTTGGTCGGCGGGAACTATCTGCTGTCGCTGGCCAAACGTTCGATGGCGTCTTCGGCGGTAGGCGGTTCGCCGAACAGGTCGTGTTGGCGGGTCGTATCGGCCACATAGTTGCCGGTATCCATCCACGCGAACATTGCCGCCATGTCCTCGATGGTCGGTGAGAGCGGGCCCAGCAGTCGGCCGGCGATGCGGGTGATGGGTGACGGAATGGCCATGACGCGCATCGACCTCGTCATGGCGTTGCTGAGGAGCGTCGCAATTTCTGTGATGTCAACGGGTCGATCCCAGCCAATGTCGACGCGCTCGGCGTCGGCGGTGTCGGCGTCCACAGCTTCGGCGAGGTAGATCGCCAGGTCGGTGGTCAGCACGAAGGTCAGCGGCACATGAGTCTTACCCAGCCACAGGATGCGACCGGACTCAAAAGCGTTGCCGCCGTTGGTCATCACGCTGTCGACGAGGGCACCCGGTCGTAGCGCCACGAACGGGACACCCGACTCCTCCAATCGGTCTTCAGCGAGTTTCTTGGCCCAGAAGTGGGGGACCCCGGGGGTGCGGTCGCACGACAGGATGCTGGTGAGCACGAACTTCGGCACTCCGACCTCACGGGCGGCGTCGACGAGGTTGGTGTTGCCTTCGCCATCGATGCGCCGGGCGCTGCGGCCGCTTTGCGGAAATCCTGCAGCGGTGGATACCACGGCGCCGACGTCGGCCATGGCGGCGCGTAACGAGGCGGGATTAAGCATGTCACCGCGAGCGATCTGCACGCCGCGCCGCTGCAGGTTCGTGACGTCCTTGCCGGGGCGAACCAGGGCGCGCACTTCCTTGCCGCGTGCCAGAAGATTGGTGACCACGTGACCGCCCAACCGTCCGGTGGCGCCGACGACCAGTACCGGTCCGGATGGACGGGCAATTCCGTTGTTCACCTGACGATCTACCTTTCATCGGAGATGTTGTGAGGGCACCCGAGGCGTGGGCGGTCGGCGGTTGCCTAGTGCTCCGTTTTGCGGGTGGTGGGGTGATCAGCGGTGCCGCCGGGGGACCAGTCGCCAGTCAGGTTCATGCTCCACGACGTCGTGGGCGTGATCTGGAGGATCTGCTGACCATCACGGTCGACGAGTTCGGCGGTGCCGTAGATGCGGATAAACCGTGGCGTCCACGGCTGAATGGTCTTGAGATCGTCGATAATCAAGGCGGCCTTGTCATTGCCGTCGCGCACGTTGCGCGCCCGGCGGGTGTTGGTCGGGTTAAAGCCACCGATGCTGAATGTGAAGCCGTCGAAGTCGAACACCACAGCGGAAACGTCAGGTTGCCCATCACCGGAGACGGTGGCAATGCGCGCGAGGTGTTGAGAGTTGATGTAGGTGACCTCTTCGGGGGTGAATGTCATGGCGGTGCTTATCTGACCTTTGGTGAGTCGTGATCGTCGGTGACGCTGTCGTCGGAAGGGAACGTTGCCTCCCACCGAGGCCGTTGACCAGAGACCGGATCGACCGTAGGAACGGCAGTACCACCCTGTTGGGGTGGCTCCCCGTCACAATGGCGGGATGATGCGCAACGATTCGGGTCTCGGCGCTACCGTGCGCGCCTGGCGCGATCGTCTCGATCCCACCGCAGTGGGACTAAGTCCTGACGGTGCCCGCCGAGCATTGGGCCTGCGCCGCGAGGAACTGGCCAGCCTGACCGGCATCTCCGTGGATTACCTCGTCCGGCTCGAACAGGGGCGCGCCGAGCACCCATCACCAGCGGTGGTTGCCGCGTTGGGGCGGGCGTTGCAGCTCAACGAAGCCGAACGGGACCACCTCTACCGGCTGGCGCACCTCATCCCGCCGGGGCCCGAGGAAGTATCCGACGAGATCCCCCACGGGGTAAAGCGCGTGCTGAGCCGACTCGGCGACGTGGCCGTCGCCGTGTTCGCCGCCGACTGGCAGATGATCTGGTGGAACCGCAGCTGGTCATCGTTGGTCGGTGATCCGGCCGAGACTCCGCCGGCATTGCGCAATTTCGCCCGCGACACCTTTCCCACCGGTGACAGCCGACCAGGCCTGTGCCGGTCCGCGAGCACGCCCGGTCGTGAAGCACTCGAGATCGCCGTTGTGTCCGATCTGCGGCGCGCCACTGGACGCTTCCCCCACAGCGCGCGATTGACCACCCTCATCCGACAACTCACCGCGGGCAATCCACGCTTCGCCGCTCTTTGGGAATCGGGCATCGTGGGCGTACACGTCGAGGATCACAAGATCATCGATCACCCCACAGCCGGCGAGATCTCGGTCGACTGCGACATCCTCACCACCGGCGACGCCGAGCACAAAATCGTCATCCTGACCGCGTCGCCCGACACCGAGGACGACGCCAAGGTGCGACGGATGCTCCAACACAGCTAAACGTCTCGCTCGGCGTCTCATTTGTGGCGAAGCGATGGGCTCACATCCTGCCTCGCGTGAGACCAGCGAAGGAGCGCGGACTCGCCTTCAACGGCTGATGATGATCGAAGCCGGCCGGTTGTCTTGTGCCGAAGTTATGTTCGCTGCCGGGCTAATACTTCCTTGAAGAGTTTGATCACCCCCTCCGGTGCGCCGGTGCCAAAGATCGTCTCCATTGTCTGGTGCGCGGCGATGGCTGCTGCCTCGTTGCGCGGAAATGCGATCTCTTCATACTTCTTTAGCGCCACTTCGGGCTGTTGCAGGTGCGTGGCAAGGGCTTCGCCGAGTTCGGCACCGTCGAGCATGGCAAGGTTCGCACCGTCGCCTCCGGGGACGGTGAGGTGCGCGGCATCGCCAAGAAGGGTCACGCCGGGGGTGCGGTTCCAACGGTGGCGGTCGGGAAGTTGATGGATCTTGCGCAGAACGGGCGATCCGTCGCCTTGCAGGATCAGCGCTGTCAGCCTTGGGGACCAGCCGTCGAACTCAGCGGCGATTCGAGAGCGGGCGGTGATCGGCTCCGTGAAGTCAATCTGGTCAAACCAGTCCACGGGGCGGCGCAAGATCACGTATGTGTGGACCACATTGCCGACCTCGCGATGCGCCAGTAGTGCTTTGCCAGGCATAACGCAGTAGAGCGCGCCGTCTCCGACGGTCTCGACGACCTCTGGATGCTCCCGATCTGCGTTGAAAATGTAGGTGTCGATGTAGCTCAGCCCCGCATAGACGGGCTGTTCCTTGGACAGCAGGGGGCGCACAGCGGACCACGCCCCGTCAGCGCCGATAAGAACATCGGTGAGCGTACGTGAGCCGTCGGAGAACACGAGTTCATGCCGCCCAGCGCCGTCTATGGGGTTCGCTGACAGGAGCTTTCGGCCCCATTGCACAGCATCGTCGGGCAATGATTCGAGGAGGATGCGGCGAATGTCACCGCGTAGCGCCTCAGGACGCGTCATCGACCCGTCGTCAGGAACCTCGACCAGTACATTGCCGCGGGTGTCATAGACCCGCCGAGCACCGCCGCCGCGATGGATGATGCCGCGGTACTGCTCAGTGAGCCCCGCGATGTCCAGCGCACGCTGACCAGTATGTTCGTGCAGATCTAGCTGGCCACCTTGCGTTCGAACACTCGGCGAGGCTTCACCTTCATAGACCGTGGCACGAACGCCCGCGACGTGTAAGACACGCGCAAGTGTTAGGCCGCCAAGGCCGGCACCGATGATGGAGATCCTGGGGACCATGACGGTATTCCTGTCAGACGATGATCGGAACGAACTCGGTCCGGCGGCAAGCGTGTTCGGGCCACATCAGCGCATCCGCCCCCGCACCCGCAACGCGCCGCTCGTATTCCGCCACCTTCTCATACCGTCGCGCAAGCTTGCGCCGTCTGATATCTAGAGAAACGAGGTCGATCACATCCTGTCTCGCCGATCTGCCTGAGAAGGTCTTATTTGGCGCGCGATCGAGGGCGAGCGCGGCCAGGCTACTTACTCTGGCTAGGTGTCCGACCCAATGCATTTCAACGATCGGTCCGATCTCTATCGGAAATTCAGGCCGCCGTATCCCGCTGATCTCTGGCAGCGGGTACAGGACACCGGTTTGGTGGGGCATGGTCGCCGCGCGCTCGACCTAGGTGCCGGAACCGGCGAAGCCACCGGCCCGTTACTGGCCGAAGGCATGGAGGTCGTCGCGGTCGAACCGGGTCGCCAGCTCGCTTCCGCTCTTGCCGCAGCCCACCCCGACGCTCAACTGTTGACTTCACGAGCTGAGGACGTCGATTTCGGTGAGTCAGTGTTCGATCTCGTCGTTGCCGCGACGTCTTTTCACTGGATGAACCTCGATGTGCTCGCACCAAAGATCGATCGTTGGCTCAAGCCAGGTGGACGTCTATTAGTGTGGCGCAGTGTCTTTGGTGATCCTTCCGTGGCTGTAAGCCCATTTCGGGCCGTTATCCAGAAGATCGTGGCACGTCGACCGACACCCGAGCGCACTGGCAAACCCGAAGATGTCGACGCGACCGCGTACAAGCTGAGATCGACCGGATTTTTCGTCATTGACGACATCTGCGCCTACCGGTGGAGCACCGCCCTAAACGCAGATCAGATTCATGGCCTCTTCAGTACATTCAGCGACTGGTCACCTGAAGAAGTCGACGAAGCGACCGCCGGCGCTCGCTCACTCGGCGGAGAAGTCGTCGAGCACTACACATCCTGGCTCATCATCGCGTCCCCACGGGCAAGCCCTAGGGGTAGCGGCGCGACGGAATGAAAAGGGGTCTCTCGTTTTAAAGAAACGAGACACCCCTTTGTTCGCCACTCCCCCGGGGCCTTATACCGGGTCGCAGCGTCTCATATCTTGTCTCACATTGCCTTTCGCACACATCCCGCTTCCCCGGTCGAAGCCACGGCGCACTCCGGACGAGGCTCTACCGGGCGCAAAGACTCGTATCACCGAGCCATGTTGGTGAAGCGCGACAGGTGCAGCTGGTGCGCCACGGTGACCGTCTTGGTGGGGCCGTTACGGTGTTTGGCGAGAATGAAATCCGCCTCTCCCCCGCGCGGGTCGTCGCGCTCGAAGGCGTCGGGTCGGTTCAACAGGATCACCATGTCGGCGTCCTGTTCCAACGATCCCGACTCGCGCAGGTCGGACAGCATCGGCTTCTTGTCCGTGCGCTGCTCGGGACCGCGATTGAGCTGGCTGATCGCCACCACCGGGACCTCGAGTTCCTTGGCCAACAGCTTGAGGTGGCGGGAGAACTCAGACACCTCGAGCTGCCGCGACTCGACCTTCTTGCCCGAGGACATCAGCTGCAGATAGTCGACCACGACCAGGCGCAGGTCGGCCTTCTGTTTCAGCCGGCGCGCCTTCGCGCGGATCTCCATCATCGTCAGATTGGGGGAATCGTCGATGTACAGCGGCGCCTCGCTGATTTCGCTCATTCGCCGCGCCAACCGGGTCCAGTCCTCGTCGCTCATGCGACCCGAGCGCATGTCGGCAAGCTTGATCTTCGCCTCCGCCGACAGCAGCCGCATGACGATCTCGGACTTGCTCATCTCCAGCGAGAAGATGACGCTGGCCAAGCGGTGCTTGATCGAGCAGGACCGCAAGAAATCCAATCCCAGTGTCGATTTCCCGACACCGGGCCTGGCGGCCACGATGATCATCTGCCCGCCGTGCAGGCCGTTGGTGACCTCGTCGAGCTCGGTGAAACCGGTCGGCACGCCGCGCGCGACGCCGCCGTTGGAGGCGATGGCGTCGATCTCGTCCATGGTCGGCTGCAACAGGTCCTCGAGCGGGACGAAGTCCTCCGAGGTCCGCCGCTCGGCGACCTCGTAGATCTCCGCCTGCGCGCGATCCACCACCTCGGCCACGTCGGCGCCCTCGGCGCCCGCGTAGCCGTACTGCACAACGCGGGTGCCGGCCTCGACGAGCCGGCGCAGGAGGGCCTTCTCGGCGACGATGGTCGCGTAGTACCCCGCGTTGGCGGCCGTGGGCACCGTCGAAATCAGCGTGTGCAGATACGGGGCGCCGCCGATGCGGCGCAACAGGTTGCGGCGGTCGAGTTCGGCGGCGACGGTGACCGCGTCGGCCGGCTCCCCCCGCCCATAGAGGTCCAGAATGGCGTCGTACACGTTCTGATG
Organism: Mycobacterium sp. E2462; assembly: GCF_001672685.1. NCBI lineage: Bacteria > Bacillati > Actinomycetota > Actinomycetes > Mycobacteriales > Mycobacteriaceae > Mycobacterium > Mycobacterium sp. E2462. Next base: position 9,288 of record NZ_LZKC01000141.1, on the reverse strand, counting down.
GGCTGGCCGGTAGAAATCGCTCGGCCGCAGCCGCTCCAGCACGTCGGCGATCGCGTCTTTACTCAGCAGCATGCCGCCCAGCACCGCCTGCTCCGCCGCCAGGTCCTGCGGCGGCTGACGGCCGAAGTCCTCGCTGGGTGGCGACGACTCCGACGTCAGATCATCGACGACCGCCATGGCGCCCCTTCTCCCCCGATACGCATCCGAACATACATTCGATAGGCCTATTCTTCAGCGTAAAACACTGCGCCGACACTGTGTCCTGAAAGCACCCGCAAGCCCGGCGCCGGGACGACGTTAGACGTTGCTGGCTAGGAGGTGAAGGGGGCGCTGTTCATGAACTTGTGCATCACGTGTGCATTACCGTCGACACCGGTGTTGAGCGGGTTGTGGAGAACCTGTGGAACGAATTGAGCGACCGGGACATAGCTGCAGATACGGGCCATATAACGCCAGGAAAATCGTGTGGACAAGAATCTCCTCGGCGTGTCGCCGCAGGTTACCGCGCCGGGCGTGTTGGCTTGCGTCGACGTTTTCCCAGCGTTACGCCCGGGTAACGGGACCTCCGGGAATACACCCCAGAAATAGTTCGCCAGGGCGGCCGTCCGCGATCGGCGTCGGAGCGCGACGGGCACGCTTACGCAGCACAACGAAGTCCGGCGGCGGCCAAGGCTGGCCGCCGCCGGATACGAGCAAATGTCGGTGCCTTAGCTCGCGGCGACAACCTCGAGCGCGACCTCCACGTCGACGTCGGGGTGCAGGTGCACGGCGACCGGATGGGTGCCGACGGCCTTGATGTGCGACTTGGGCAGCCGCACGATCCGCTTGTCGAGGTTCGGGCCGCCGGAATTTTTGATGGCGGCCACGATGTCACCGGCGGTGACGGAACCGAACAGCTTCCCCGAGTCGGCCGCGGTCCGCACCGGCAGCTGGACGGGACCCAGCGCCTGGATGGCCGTCTTGAGTTCGTTGGCGTGCTCGAGGTCGCGGACCGCCTTGGTGTCGCGGGACCGGCGGATCTCGTCGGCCTGCTTCTGCGCGCCTCGCGAGGCCACGATCGCCAGGCCGCGAGGGAGCAGGAAGTTGCGGCCGTAGCCGTCTTTGACCTCAACCGTTTCGCCGACGGTACCGAGGTGGTCCACGTCAGCCGTGAGAATCAGCTTCATCGTTTCGTCTTTCGGTTGGGCGTCGGGGCTACCGCGCCGAGGAGGTGAAGGGCAGGAGCGCCACCTCGCGGGCGTTCTTCACCGCGATGGCGACGTCGCGCTGGTGCTGCACGCAGTTACCGGTGACGCGACGCGCCCTGATCTTGCCGCGCTCACTGATGTAGGTGCGCAGCAGCGCGGTGTCCTTATAGTCGATGTTCTGCCCCTTCTTCGCGCAGAAGACGCATTTGCGTGCCTTGACCGGCTTCTCCGGAGCCGGACGCCGCTTGTTGGACTTGGCCATGTCTGTCTTTCTTTCCTCTTACTGTCTGTGAAGTGTGTTCGGGTCAGAACGGGGGTTCGTCGTCGCCGCCGCCGAAAGATCCCGAGGCGGGCGCGCTGCCCCACGGGTCATCGGCCGGGGCGCTGCTCGCCGGGGCCGACTGGCGGGAACCGCCGCCGCCGCCGAAGCCGCCGCCACCACCGCCACCGCCGCCGCTGCGGCTGGCCTTGTTGACCTTGGCCGTCGCGTAGCGCAGCGAAGGCCCGATCTCGTCGACCTCGACCTCGACGACGGTGCGCTTCTCACCTTCGCGGGTCTCGAACGAACGCTGCTTGAGCCGGCCGGTGACGATCACCCGCGACCCCCGCGTCAGGCTCTCCGCCACGTTTTCGGCGGCCTCGCGCCAGATGTTGCACCGCAGGAAGAGCGCCTCGCCGTCTTTCCACTCGCCGCTTTGGCGGTCGTAGATGCGCGGCGTCGACGCCACCGTGAAGTTCGCGACCGCGGCCCCCGACGGGGTGAACCGCAGTTCGGGGTCGGCGGTCAGGTTTCCGATCACGGTGATAGTGGTGTCACCAGCCACAAGTTCCTCCTGGGTCCGCGTCTCCGACGGTGAATGGCATGAGCGTAGCCTCGCCGAGCCTACGCAGCTGCACCCCACGGCGGGTCCACGGCGCGGCCACGGCTGTTAGTGCTTGTCGGTGCGCATCACCTTGGTGCGCAGGACCGACTCGTTGAGGCTGAGCTGGCGGTCCAGCTCGGACACCGTCGCCGGCTCCGCCTTCAGGTCGATGACCACGTAGATGCCCTCGGCGTGCTTGGCGATCTCGTAGGCCAACCGGCGGCGGCCCCAGATGTCGACCTTGTCGACGCTCCCGCCGTCCTTGCGGACGACGTTGAGAAACGTCTCCAGGGACGGAGCAACGGTGCGCTCGTCGAGCGTGGGGTCAAGAATGACCATGATTTCGTATGGACGCATGGAAACCTCACCACCTCCTCTGGTCTTGACGGCCGCGGTCGATCCGCGGCAGGAGGGTCGCCTGCGTCGGCAACCGCACCAGGCTACCGGACAGCGGGCCGACCGGAGAAATCCAGCCGAGCGGCTATGAGGTGGCTGCCACCGCCACCACCTGGGTATGGGGGTCGCCTGCAGGCAGCCAATACCTTCCGGACCGCGTCTCCGGCGCCATGACGCCCCGCGACAGCGCCTCGACGGCGGCGCGCACCGCGGGCCGTTCGTCGGCGCGCCGACGCACCAGGGACCAGGTCCATATCGGAACCGGGTCGACGATCCTCGACTTGACCATGTCCTTGGGTAGCGAGTCGAACGCGCCCTTCGGTGCCTTCAGGGTTGGCCGGCGCGCCCGCCGCGCGTGATGCAGGAACGCCCGGCCCGTCAGGCCGCCGTCCTCGATGTTCACGATCGTCGCCTCGGTGGCGCGGGCGAACTCCTCGGCGAACGAATTCCACGACTTCCAACTGCTGGTGTCGGCATCGACCAACACCGCGGTGCTCGACGCCCGCGTCGGAGCGATGTCCGATGCGGCGCCAATCGCGTAGAGCGGATCAACCTCGACCAGGTGGGCGGCCAGGCCGAGCGCTTGCAGATCGGCCCTGTCGACGTGACAGATCGCCAGATCGAGATTGCCGGCGGCCACCCGGGCGGCTTGGGCGTGCGACGGCATCACCCAGCTGTCGACGTTGATCGAGGCCACCCGCGACAACCGCTCGATCCACTCTGGGCGGCAGCGGTCGACCAGGCCGAGGCGAATGGTCTGCGTGCATCCCAAATCGCGGACGCGCCTGCTCAATTCGTCGGCGTGGGTGAGCAGCGCGCGCGCTTGCGGCAGCAGCGCGGAGCCGATGGGCGTGAGGGTGACCGAATGCCGGTTGCGCTCAAACAGTTGCGCTTTGAGCTCGCCCTCCAGGAGCTTGATCTGTTGGGACAGTGACGGTCCCGCTATTCGCAAGCGCCGAGCCGCGCGCGCGTAACTGAGTTCCTCCGCCACCGCGACGAAGTAGCCCAGCCGGCGCAAGTTGACGCTCTGACGTTCGTTGGCCAAGCACTGCACCCATCTGCTCTACGTCGGTGTGAATCCTCGACGAGGCGATCACCGTGCCTTTGACGATAAAAACGTTGCCCCGGAGGGACTACCGGAAATGCGCACGGCATCCCGCGCGCGGCGCAGCACCCGCGATCGAGCTACCGGTCAGGCGAAACCGACGCCACCGACGCGGCGACTTCTGCGCTGTCCGCGGTGCGCTCGGCGGTCGCCGAGCGGCGCAAGGCCGCCGGCCGCAACCGGTCCGGCAACCACCGCGGCGGGTCGTCCGGCGCCCGGTCGAAGGGGCCCCCAGCCGGATCGTCCACGCGACCGCCCCACCGCACCAGATCCTCGTCCGGGCGGTAAATCTGCCTAATCACCAACGCGCACAATGCCATCACCGCGACATCACGGGCCAGCACGGTGGTGGTGAAGAACTGCTCCGGTAGCGAACGGTTCGGGTTGCCGTACAGGTAGTACATGCGGGGCACCCAAACCAGCGCGTCAATCGTCATCCAGGCCAACAAGACTCGCCGATGCGGGACGGCCAGAACGGCCAACGGCACCAGCCACAACGAGAACTGCGGACTCCACACCTTGTTGGTGAGCAGGAACGCCGCCACCACCAGGAACACCAGCTGCGCCACCCGGGGCCGCCGCGGCGCCGTCAGCGCGACGAACGCGATGGCCGCGCAACAGGCCACGAAGGACACCGCAACCACCACGTTGAGCACCGTGGGCGGCTCCCAGAATCCGAGCTTCGGATCGAACCCGCGCCAGCCCGTGAACGACTTGACGACATTGTAGAGCGAGTCCATGTCGTCGCCGCGCCGGGTGTTGAGCCGGAAGAACTCCGACCACCCCCGCGGGAACAGCACCAGCACAGGCAGATTGACGGCGAGCCACGTCACGGCGGACGCCGCCGCGGTGCGGCCGAGCGCGCGCAGGCGCCCGGTCCGGATGCCGAGGACCAGCATGGGCCCCAAGAAGAGCAGCGGGTACAGCTTGGCCGCGGCGCCCAACCCGATCAGCACGCCCGCCGACACCGGTTTGCGTCGCGCCCAGGCAAGCAGCCCGGCCATCGCGAACGCCGTCGCGAGGGCGTCGAAGTTGGTGAAGATCTGAAAGATCACCACCGGCGAGGCAGCAACCAGCGCGGCGTCCCACACCCTGCGCCCGGCCAATCCGGCCGTAGCCCACACGGTGGCCAGCCACGCCAGCGCGAGCCCGAAGGCCGCCACGTCGAAGAACATCACCACCTCGGCCACCACGGGCAGCGGGGCGACCTTGCTCACCGCGGTGTAGGTCTTGGCCAGCGCCATCGACACGTACTGATACATGCCGGTCAGCACCGGATACTCCATGTACCGGACCGCGGGCCGGCCGTCGTAGCGGATCTGCTGGACGCCGGCCGCGTCGGTCTCCATCCAGCTCGACTTGTAGGGGAACTTGCCCTGACTCAACAGCTCCGCGCCGTAGAGCGGCACCGTGTCGGAGTAGCACAGCTCGTAATACGCGCGCTGGTTGTCCCAGTTGGCCACCCGCTGATCGCCGGTGCCACTGCCGGTGCTTTGCAGGCAGGCGGCCTTCGTCGACCAACCCAGCGCCAGGAACACCAGCGCGATGAGGAACATCACCCGCACCGGCGTCATCACCCGGGAACGCCCGATCAGCGCGTGCCGCCCCACCGGACCCCCCACCGCCTCGGCCAGGGCGGCCCCCAACGAGTCAGTGCGGCTCGGGCAGTCGCGATTGCCGACGCTGCGCAGATCGGCGGCCAGTCGCACCGGTGAGATGGGGGCGCTGCGCGGCGGGGCCTCGGTCACTGTCCCGGGGGCGGGGCTTGCGGGCCGCCCGGCGGAACGCCCGGTTCGAAACCGCCCGGCGGCCCACCGCCGGGCGCCGGCGGCGGCGCGGTGATCGTCGTGGGCGGACCGACCGGGATGGTGATCCCCGGGGCCACTTCGATGGTCGGCTGAATGACGGTTTCCGAGGGGGGCGGCGGGGGCGGCGGCGCCGCCGGAACACCCGCGTAACCGCCGATCTCGGTCGGTTTGGGGAACGACTCGTTCGGGGTGCCCTTCAGCGCACCGTCCATGGTGGCTTTCCAGATGTCCGACGGCAATCCCGAGCCGTACACCGGCCCACCCGACGCCGTGACCAGCGGCTGGTCCCCCTTCACGGTGCCCACCCAGACGGCCGTCGACAGCGACGGCGTGTAGCCCACCATCCAGGCGTCCTTGTTCGAGGTGGTGTCCCCGAACTGGGTGGTGCCGGTCTTGGCCGCCGACTTCCTGCCGCCGGCGAGCGCGTGGCCGCGCGAATAACTGGCGATGGGTTCCATGGCCGCGGTCACGTTGTCCGCGACGGCCTTCGGGATCCGCTGGTCGGTCTTGTTGTCCGCGTTACCCGCGTCGAACAGGACCTGCCCCTCGGAGTTGACCACCTTTTGCACCAGGTGCGGGCGGTGGTAGTCGCCGGAGTCAGCGAGGGTCGCATAGGCGGAGGCCATGTCGAGCACCCGCGTCTGATACTGGCCCAACACGACGCCGTTGTTGGGCGGTCCGCCCTTCCCGTCCTCGGACAGGGTGTGATCCACACCCGGGAAGCTCGTCGCGACGCCGGCCTGGTGCGCGGCGTCCGCGACGGCCTGCGGGCCGCCCTTGAGCTTGAGCATCAACCGGTAGTACGACGTGTTCAGGGACTGCTTGAGCGCCTGGGCGATGTTGCAGGTGCCGCAGTTCTCCCCGTCAACATTGGTGATCTTGATGCCGTCGACCGTCAGCGGCGAGCTGTCGACCTGGTAACCCAGTCCGATGCCTTGCTCGAGCGCGGCGACGAGGCAGAACACCTTGAACGAGGACCCGGTCTGCAGCCCGGCCTGCGCGAAGTCGAAGCCGTTGGCGTCCGCGCCCCCGTAATAGGCGCGTATCGCGCCGTTGTGGGGATCGATCGAGACGACCGCCGCGCGCATGTCGGGATCCTGGCCGTCCAGATACTTCGAGACCGCTTTCTCGGCCGCCTGCTGCGCCTTGGGGTCGATCGTGGTGGTGACCTGCAGACCCTGGGTGTTGAGAGTCTGCTCGTCGATGTTGAACAGCTCCATCAACTCTTTGGTGACCTGACGCTCGATCAACCCGTTGGGCCCCGTCGTCTGGTTCTGCGCGCGCGCCTGGTCGGGCGCCACGGTCTGCGGAAACACCTGTGCGGCCCGCTCACTCGGCGAGAGCGCCTTGGTCTCCACCATGCCGTCCAGCACCCAGTTCCAGCGCGCCACCGCGCCCTTGGGGTCGACGGCCGGGTCCAGCGTGGACGGCCGCCGGATCAACGCCGCCAGCAGCGCCCCCTCCGCGACGGTGAGCTGCTCGACGGGCTTGTCGAAGTACGCCTTGGCGGCCGCCGAGACGCCGTAGGCGCCGCGGCCGAAGTAGATGATGTTCAGGTAGGACTGCAGCACCTGGTCTTTCGACCACTCCCCCGACATCTTGGTCGCGATGACCAATTCCTTCGCCTTGCGCATCAGGCCGCTGAGCCCGTGCTGCGCGGAACCGACCAGCGCGTTCTTCACGTACTGCTGGGTGATCGTCGACCCGCCTTGCAGGTCGCCGGAGCCGAACAGGTTGTTGTCCACCGCGCGGGCGAAGCCGCTGAAGTCGAAGCCCGGGTTGGAATAGAAGTTGCGGTCCTCGGCCGCGATGACGGCCTGGCGTACCGGTACCGGCACCTGGTTGAGGTTGACGTCGACTCGGTTGCCTTCCGGGGGAATGATCGTCGCGATCTCCGAGCCGTCGCTGGCCAAGATCGTCGACACCTGGTTGGTGCGCAGGTCGCCCGGCTTGGGGATGTCGACGATGAAATAGGCCATGCCGAAGGTGACGATCGGCAACAGCACTAGCACGGCCGCGCACAGGTAGGCGCCCCGCCGGACCCACAGCCAATTGATGCGCTGCGTCCAACTCCAGTCGTTCCACGGCCTGGGCGCTGGACCGCTCGGTCCGCCGGGCCCACCACCGCCGGGTGGGGGCGGGCCGGCCGGCGGGCCACCGCCGAGGCCGGGGCCGTCGGGTCGCGGGGGCTTGGCCCCACGACTGTCGAGAGCGGCCTTGACCTCCTCGAGGGTGTCACGGCGCGGGGGCATCGGCGGCGGCCCGCTCGGCGCGGGCCCGCCGGCGTCGGGGCGGCCCCGCGGCGACCGGTCGTCGACTACCGCCGGCAAGACCGTGGTTTGGCGGTCGTCGGGCGGCGCCTGCCGACGGCGGCCAAGCACCGGCGGCGCCTCGGCGCCAACCCCGGGGCGGTCGCCGCTGTCCTCGTTGCCCACTCGCCCAGCCACAGGCGCACGCTCGTCACCGGACGACTGGCTGTGGCGTCCCTCGTTATTCACTGGCCGTGCGGGCGCCGTTGCGCGCCGTTCGGGTGCCGCGGCTGCCCCGTGGCGGAGGTGCGGTGCGCGCCGCGCCCAGGACGTAGGACTTCACCAGGTGATTCCAACTGCAGGTGCGGCACACCTCGACCACGTGGACCGCGAACTCCTCGAAACGGGTCGCCAGCATGACCAGCTCTTCGGCCGTGCGGGCCGACCCCGACACCGCGCCGAGGTGCTCCCCGAAGACCCAGGACACCAGCGTCAGCTGCTCTTTGCGGCAAATCGGGCACATCACCTTGCTGGGTTTGCCGTGAAACTTGGCGGCGCGCAGCAGATACGGGTTCGCGTCACACACCTCGGTCACGCCGGTGCGGCCCGAGTACACCTCGGCCAGCAGTGAGCGCCGCCGAAGCGCGTAGTCCACCACTTGTCGCTGCAGTCGCACGCCCACCAGAGTACGTCGCCATCCCAAGCACCGATACGCAACCAAACCGTTGTGGGTCGGCGGACGGAAAACCCCGCGGGCTTTCCGCACCCGAGCGGGCGCGGGCCTTCTACGATCAACCCCGTGCCCAAACGGCTCGGCGCGCCGCCCACGGCCGGGAAAACGGCGGCGACGCGCGCCAAGGACAGCGACCGGCAGGAGACGTGCGCCGCCCTGGACAACGCCCTCAATGACGGCGAGCTGTCCGCCGAGGAGCACCGCGAACGGGTTGGCGCCGCGACCAAGGCGGTGACCCTGGGCGACCTCCAGTCGCTGGTGAGCGACCTGCAAACCCAGACTGCACTGACGCCGCCCGCCGTCGCGGCGCCCCGGCTCCCGGAGCGCAACAGCTGGGCAGTGCTGGCCGCGGCGTTCGTCGTCTCGGTGCTGCTGGGCGTCGGGATCGGGTGGGGCCTGTACGGCAACACGCCGTCGCCGCTGAGCTTCACCAGCGCGCCGGCGGATCCCGGGGCCAAACCCGACGGCGTCGGCGCCGTCGTCCTCACCCCGCCGACCCAGCTGCATTCGGTCGGCGGCCTGACCGGGTTGTTGGAGCAGGCGCGCAACCGGTTCGGCGACACCGTCGGCTACCGGTTGGTGATCTATCCGACGTACGCGGTCCTGGACCGGCCGGACCCCTCGGACGACCGGCGCATCCTGACCTACACCTACCGCGGCGGTTGGGGCGATCCGACGAGCTCGGCTAGGAACGGCGCCGACGGACCGGTGCCGGCGGATCTGAGCAAGTTCGACGTGGCGAAGGCCGTGGGCATCATGCGCGGCGCACCCCAGACGCTGCACATCAAGCCGGCCGACGTGACGACCACCTACCTGATCGTCGAACCCGCCAAGGACCCCACCACCCCGGGCGCGCTGTCGCTGTCGCTGTATGTCTCCAGCGACTACGGTGGCGGCTACATCGTCTTCGCAGGTGACGGCAGATTGAGCTGCTTGATGGTTGTCTA
>NZ_LZKC01000140.1:0-2074 GCF_001672685.1 Mycobacterium sp. E2462 | reverse complement strand
TTGACGTCGACGACGTCGTACATCGACGGGTTGGTCATCGACGGGTCGTCGCCCTCGTTGTGGCCGCGCTTGCGGTAGCACAGCATGTCGATGACGACGTCCTTCTGGAACTTCTGCCGGAAGTCCACGGCCAGCTTCGCCACCCACGCGCACGCCTCGGGGTCGTCGCCGTTGACGTGGAAGATGGGCGCCCCGATCATCTTGGCGACGTCGGTGCAGTACTCGCTGGAGCGGGAGTACTCCGGCGCGGTGGTGAAGCCGATCTGGTTGTTGACGATGATGTGCACGGTGCCGCCGACGCGGTAGCCGGGCAGGTTGGTCAGGTTCAGCGTCTCGGCGACCACGCCCTGGCCGGCGAACGCGGCGTCGCCGTGCAGCATCAGCGGCACCACCGCGAAGCTCTTGCCGCCGTCGTCGTCGGCGCCCCGGTCCAGCAGGTCCTGCTTGGCGCGGACCAGACCCTCGAGCACCGGGTCCACCGCCTCCAGGTGCGACGGGTTGGCGGTCAGCGACACCTTGATGTCGTTGTCGCCGAACATCTGCAGGTACACGCCGGTGGCACCGAGGTGGTACTTGACGTCACCGGAGCCATGCGCCTGCGACGGGTTGAGGTTGCCCTCGAACTCGCTGAAGATCTGCGAGTAGGGCTTGCCGACGATGTTGGCCAGCACGTTGAGCCGCCCGCGGTGCGGCATGCCGATGACGACTTCGTCGAGGCCGTGCTCGGCGCACTGGTCGATCGCCGCGTCCATCATCGGGATGACGCTCTCGGCGCCCTCAAGCGAAAACCGTTTCTGCCCAACGTATTTGGTCTGCAAGAAGGTCTCGAAGGCCTCGGCGGCGTTGAGCTTGCTCAGGATGAACTTCTGCTCGGCGACGGTGGGCTTGACGTGCTTGGTCTCCACGCGCTGCTGCAGCCACTCCTGCTGCTCCGGGTCCAGGATGTGGGTGTATTCGACCCCGATGTGGCGGCAGTAGGCGTCGCGCAGCAGGCCCAGGACGTCGCGCAATTTCGAATGCTCACGGCCGCCGAACCCGTTGACCTTGAACTCCCGGTCGAGGTCCCACAGCGTCAGCCCGTGCGTCTGGACGTCGAGGTCGGGGTGGCTGCGGAACCGGGTCTTGTCCAGCCGCAGCGGGTCGATGTCGGCCATCAGGTGCCCGCGGTTGCGGTAGGCCGCGATCAACTCCATGACCCGGGCGTTCTTGTCGACGATCGAGTCCGGGTTGTCGGTGCTCCACCGCACCGGCTCGTACGGGTTCTCCAGCTCGCGGAAGATGTCGTCCCAGAAGCCGTCGGAGAGCAGCATCTCGTGGATGGTGCGCAGGAAGTCGCCCGATTCCGCGCCCTGGATGATGCGGTGGTCGTAGGTGGAGGTCAGGGTGATCAGCTTGCCGATGCCCAGCTCGGCGATGCGCTCGGGGCTGGCGCCCTGGAACTCGGCGGGGTATTCCATGGCGCCGACGCCGATGATGGCGCCCTGCCCGGCCATCAGCCGGGGCACCGAGTGCACCGTGCCGATGGTCCCGGGATTGGTCAGCGAAATCGTCACGCCGGCAAAGTCTTCGGCGGTCAGCTTGCCGTCGCGGGCGCGTCGGACGATGTCTTCATAGGCGGTGACGAACTGCGCGAAACGCATGGTTTCGCACGCCTTGATGCCGGCCACCACCAGCGCGCGCTTGCCGTCCTTGCCCTGCAGGTCGATGGCCAGGCCCAGGTTGGTGTGCGCCGGGGTGATCGCGGTGGGTTTGCCGTCGACTTCCGCGAAATGCCGGTTCATATTCGGGAATTGCTTGACGGCCTGCACCAGCGCGTAGCCCAGGATGTGGGTGAACGAGATCTTGCCGCCGCGGGTGCGCTTGAGCTGGTTGTTGATGACGATGCGGTTGTCGATCATCAGCTTGGCCGGCACCGCGCGCACGCTGGTCGCCGTGGGGACCTCCAGCGAGGCGGACATGTTCTTGACCACGGCCGCGGCGGCGCCGCGCAGCGTCTGCAGCTCGTCGCCTTCGGCCGGCGCGACGGTGGCCTTGGCCGCCGCCGGCTGCGGCGGGGCGGGTGTGGTGGCCTGAG